>CAZZZY010000051.1:0-13709 GCA_964658545.1 uncultured Acetobacteraceae bacterium
ATCGTCCCATTCATTTTGCTGTTGTTGAGTATTCGGTGCTGTAGTATCTAAAATGGCAACTAGAGCAATAATCTGTCCCTGATGCCGCAACTGCTGTGCCATTTCATACACGACTTTACCGCCAAAAGAATGACCTGCCAAAAAATACGGACCTTGCGGCTGCACAGCCTGCAACGCTTGGATGTATTGACCAGCTATATCCTCCACTTGCGTAATAGGTACTAATTCTCTATCTAGATGATTTGTTTGGAAACTGTAGAACGGTTGGTCTGAACCCAGACAACGGGCTAAGTTATGTAGGTAAAATGGATTGCCACCAGCACCTGGAATACAAAACAAAGGTGGGTTTGAGCCGTTTGGCTGAAGTGCTACTAAAGGAGACCAGATAGAGACATGAACTTCTTTTTGCACCAGTTCTGCCAACTCTTCAATTGTTGGATGTTGGAAGAGAGTAACTAAGGGGAGACTTTTACCAAACTGCTGCTGAATTTGAGCTAGTAAGTACGGAACTAAAAGAGAATGTCCACCAATGTCAAAAAAGTTATCTTTTACTCCCACCTCGTCAAGTTTCAAAATCTGTGACCAAATTTGCACTAGTTGCAGTTCTAATTGATTACGAGGCGCAACAAATCTTTCTAAGTCCCTGCTTTGGGAAGGTGCAGGTAAAGCTCTACGATCAACCTTACCATTAGGTGTAAGTGGTAGTGCCTCCAATGTGACAAAAGCTGCTGGCATCATGTAGTTTGGTAACTTTGACTCTAAAAAGCCACGTAGTTCAGAAATTGTTAGCATTTGCTCAAAGTTCAGAACTACATAAGCGACTAAACGTTGAGAATCTGTTGAATCATTGCGTACTACAACTACAGTTTCTCGTACCGCTGCGTGTTGAATGATAAGTGTTTCAATTTCTCCCAGTTCAATACGGAAACCACGTAGCTTGACTTGGTTATCAATACGACCAATGTATTCTATCTCTCCATTCGGGAAATAGCGGGCTAAATCCCCAGTTTTGTAGAGACGCGTAGCTTTTTTGCTAAAGGGGTTAGGAATAAATTTCTCTGCGGTCAGGTCAGGACGGTTAAAATACCCTCGTGCAAGTCCTTCACCACCTATATGCAATTCACCTGCTACACCTACAGGAACTAACTGGCTGTATTGGTCTAAGATGTAGAGTTGCGTGTTCGCGATCGCTTGACTAATTGGTACAATCTTGCCATCAGTTTTTATCTGAGATGCTGCTGACCAAATGGTGGTTTCTGTTGGGCCATACATATTCCAAAGGGAAGCACATCGATGTAATAATTGACTGGCTAGATGTGCAGGTAAAGCTTCTCCACCACATAGAATTTTTAATTGCTCGTTTCCACTCCAGCCTGCTGTTATAAGTAACTGCCAAGTAGCTGGTGTGGCTTGCATGACTGTAGCTTTTGAGTCTATCAGTTTTGCTGACAACTGCGTTCCGTCCAAAGCAATTTCCCGACTGGCAATTACCAACCGAGCACCTACTATAATTGGTAGGAAAAGTTCTAATGCCGTAATATCAAAGGAATAAGTAGTGACTGCTAGTAAGGTGTTTTCCTCAGTTAGTCCTGGTGTTTGCCTCATGGAGTACAAAAAGTTACTCAAAGCACTATGGGGAATTTGCACACCTTTAGGTTTCCCTGTTGAACCAGAGGTATAGATGATATAAGCTAGGTTGTCAGTGGTTAGTTCAGAGTATAAATTTTCTTGGGAATCCGTGCCGTAGATATTTGCCTGCCAATCAGTATCTAAACAAACGACTTGAGCTTTGTGGTGGGGTATTGCCTCCACAAGCGATGCTTGAGTTAACAACACTGGAGCTTGAGCATCTTCAAGCATGAAGGTCAAACGGTCTTGAGGATAGTCTGGATCAAGTGGCACATAAGCCCCCCCTGCTTTGAGAATACCAAGTAGTCCTACCACCATTTCTAGTGAGCGTTCGACACAAATGCCTACCAGCACATCTGCTCCCACACCCAACGAGCGCAAGTAATGTGCTAACTGGTTAGCTCGACAATTCAATTGATGGTAAGTGAGTTGTTGGTTTTCAAACACCACTGCTACTGCATCTGGAGTACGCTCTACCTGCTCTTCAAACAACTGATGAATACATTTATCTTGAAGATAATCCGTCTGAGTGTTGTTCCACTCAACTAATAACTGCTGTTGCTCAATTTCTGTCAGTAGAGGTAATTGCCAAATCCGCTCTTCTGGGTTAGCAACAATACCTTCCAGCAAGTTCACAAAATGACCTGCCATACGCGTGATTGTACAAGCCTCAAACAAGTCAGTATTGTATTGCCAGCAAAGTTGCAAAACTCCCTGAGCTTCCATCACCATTAAATTCATATCTGAGTCTGCACCGCGCTGATGGCCGAGTAAGTATGGCTCAATCTCAAGCACTTGTTCTCGACTGTGCAATAAATTCTCTGTTGATTCGCACCAACGTTGTCGTTGCCAAGTAAAACTAACTTGACACAAAGGAGAACGACTGGGATCTCGTTGTGGCTGGAGTTGTTCTGCTAACTGAGAAAAAGGGTAATCTTGATGCTTTTGGGCATCTTTAACTGTGTTGCTGACTTGAGTGAGAAATTCTTTAAACGTTGCATTTTCTTGTACAGCAGTTCGTAAAACCATCAGGTTAACAAAGTAACCAACAATATCTTGAAAATCTCCACCCCACCGACCTCTCATCGGGCTTCCTATAAGGATATCTGTTTGATTTGTGTAGCGGTAAAGTTGGACGTAAAATGCTGCTAGTAGAATCTGATAAAGGCTTGTTCCAGAAGCTAGAGCTAGATGTTGAAGTTTTTGAATTAACTGTTCATCTAGCGGTGAAATATATGATTCTCCTTGATAAGTCTGTACAATTGGGCGGGGTTTGTCTGCGAGCAAATTCAAAATTGGCAATTCGCCTGCTAATTTTTGTTGCCAGTATTGCCAAAGTTTTTCTCCTCTGGAACCCGATAGCATTTCTGACTGCCAGCGAACAAACTCTAGATAAGATTTATTCAGGGTTAAATAATCTGCTGCTGTTTCTGTCTGCTCTTGACTATCTTGCTCAATTTCATTAGCATACAAAGCCTGAAATTCACTCAGCAGTAAATCAAAAGACCACATATCACCTGCAATATGGTGCATTGTTAGCAAAAGAATGTGTTCTTTTGCTGAAATAGTAAATAAATTAACTCTTAAAACTGAATCTTTTTCTAAGTTAAAAGGGCGGTCAGTTATAGCAAATATTTTCTCTTTTAAATGGTCTTCATTCCAATTGCTAGCATCTGTTATCTCAATATTAAATTCTTGTTTTTGATTAACTTGCTGAACGGGTTTGCCTTCATAACTAGTATATGTAGTTCTCAGAATAGCATGGTGTTCAATAATTTTGTTCCATACACGATTGACGATAGCAATATTTAAAGAAGAATTAATTTTTACAGTAATAAATATATTATAAGCAATGCTCTCTGGATCAATTTGGTAGATAAGCCAAATCGCTTCTTGACCATAAGAGAGTGGGTAAATTGTTTTGGCAATACTATTAGGCATAATCTTTTAAAACCTTATTAAAGTAATTTACAGTTCTAAAAAGTATAAGGTAAGGGTCTGCTAGACTTTAACCCATTTCAACATTTTTGCGTCTTTATCATAGCGGTACGTCAAGCCGTCTCTAGCAATAATAGAATCTCCTCTGCTTGCCTTACTTCTGATAGTGCTAATGGAATAGTTAGTTAATTCACTTATTTCCTTATGAGAAAGCCCTTCACTTCTGATTGTTTCCGTCAATATTTGTGATTGACTTTGCGACTCATTATTAGGTGTACTTTGAAGATTGATTGTTTTTTGATTTCGATAATCCTGCACAGTTAAAAGTTGCCAACTAGAATCTTGTGAAAGTTCCAGAACCCATTGATGATAATTAAATAAACTTTCTCGATGCCCAACACTAATAAACGTCGTTTTCGTCTCTTGTAACTGTTGATATAAATTTCCTTCATTCTTCAAATCTAAGGCACTTGTTGCTTCATCTAATATAGTGAACCTGGGATTAGTCACTAACAGGCGTGCGAAAGCCAGGCGTTGTTGTTCTCCCAAGGACAATATATTCTCCCAAGGAACTTCAGTATCAAAACCTTCAACTCGACTTAGCAAGTTTTGCAGGTTAACTTGTTGCAAAACTTCTTTGAGTTCTGCGTCGGTCAATTGACGATTAGTTTTAGGATAAAGCAACTGTTCGCGCAAAGTTCCCAGAATTATATAAGGACGTTGGGGTAAAAATAAGACATCTTTTAGGGGAGGACGCACCAAACGACCTGTTCCTGCATTCCACAAACCAGCGATCGCTCTCAACATCGAACTTTTACCCCTACCACTTGGCCCAACAATCAATAAACCTTCTCCAGGTTGAACAGTTAGTGACAAGTTTTCGACAATTACCTGTTCATAGTTTGGCGTTTGTAAAGTGACGTTCTCAAAAGCAAAATAATTCTCTTCTATTGTTTTAATAGTACCGACGTTTTCAGGTTCTTTTGCCACTGCTTCTAAAGCATCTGAAAAATCAGATAAACGCTGAACGTAACTAGAAAATCGCCCGGAAACGCCAAATTCAGCTATTAATTCTTCCAAAGCACCAGCAAAGAAATAGCAAGCTGTAGTAGCTTGTCCAATTTCTCCAAAATCAATATCACCTCTAATAAATAAAGGTGCGAGTACTAAGAGCGTGAGAAATTCGATAGTAGCCCGATATCCTCTGTTAAAAATTGCCTGATTTCTCTCCCAATTAATCTTTTCTTTAATATTTTTTATGAGGATACTAAACCTGCGTTGAATTATATTAAGTTCTTGTTTTTCTCCTTGAAAAAAAGCTATTGACTCAGCGTGATTGCGGACATGAGTTAGACAATAACTATAATCAGCTTTCGATTCAAGTTCTGCTTGATTAATCTTAATTAATTCTTTATTTAAATAAACAGCAATCAAATTGCCTATAATTGTATAGATAAGCAGAGCAATAGCTATCTGTTGGGAAATTGACCAGACAACTATTAAAAAAGTTACCATTTCTAGTGCTTTTTCTAGTAAAGTAACTGAAAAACTGAGCGCACTACTGGTTATCGGTTCAATTTCTTGAGATAAACGTTGATCTGGGTTATCAATATCAGCTTTAAAATTGATTTTATAATAAGCCCGATTGTTCAAATATTTATTTAAAATATGATTATCGAGCCATTGATACCAATCAAGAGAAATTCTTTTTCTAATAAATTTAGTAAATCCTACTAAAAGCGTTATCAAGACAAGTCCAACAGCATAAAGTGATATAGTATAAGTAAATTTAGAATAATCTTTTTGTTGGATGATTACATCGATTAAATAGCGATGAATGAAACTATTATAAGTAGTTGCAGCTACAAGGGCGAATATTAGCAATATTAGGAGAATAAGCATCCCCCAGGCGCGAATAACGTCTGAAAAGGCTCTTTCCCCTGGCTTTGTTGGATACCAGTAAGGACCGGCGATCGCTCTTATATCTTTCCAGAATTGAATAAAATCTGAAAATGCATTTGTTGAGGGTTGAACTTGAACAACTTGGGTTGGCATATTTTAGAAATAAACTGAAATATTTTAAAATTATATTTAATACTTTTTAGTATTAAATAATCAGTAATAATTAGCTAATTAAGAACCCCACTCAGCACTAATTTTTTAAATCATATTACCTAATTGTTGAGTGCGGCTCAAAGCAGCAAGCACTGCATTAGAGATGACAGTTCGCATACCACCTTTTTCTAACTCGTAAAGACCAGCAGCAGTCACTCCCCCAGGACTAGTTACCTTGTTTCGTAAGACTGCTGGATGTTCACTCGTGTGAAACATAAGTTCTACACTACCAGCAATCGTATGCAATGTTAGTTCTTGGGCTTGTATCCGAGTTAAACCCATCTGAACCCCAGCATCAATCATCGCTTCGATGTACAGAAACACAAATCCAGTCCCAGCGCTACTCAATGCCGTTGCCATATCAAGGTAATGTTCATTTTGGGTAGCAAATTCCTTACCTAATGCTTGTAAAATGACTTGGGTATGCGATCGCTGTATTTCTGTCATACTTGATGATGCGCTCCACACCGTAGTCCCATGACCAACTTGTACTGCAATATTCGGCATTGTACGGACAACAGCAGCATGATTCAACCCTTCGCACAGAGAGGGAATACTCACTCCACCCACAATACTAATTACTAAAGCATCAGGTGAAATTTTATCCTTCAGCATAGCCATAACCTCTGCTAAAACCTGCGGTTTCACCGCCAATATCACAATGGATGCGCCTTGCACAGCTTCTAGATTGCAGGTTGTAGTACGTACTCCATATTCCCTTTCTAATTGAAGGCATCGCGCAGACAGTGGATCGCTGACAATAATTATCTCAGATTTATCAACAGTTTTTGTTGATAACAATCTACTAATTATCATTTCGCCCATTGTGCCACCGCCGATAAAGGCAATTTTTAAATTTTCCAGCATAAACCTAATAAGACACCTATTTCATCGATAGTTTGAATAAATTTATTTTCTCAAGTGATATTCATATATGCTCCTCATCTTTATTGGTAATGAAAACATTTAAAGATTAGGCTGAATCACCGCTTTCAATACAGATCCTTGCTCTACATCTGCCAAGGCTTGATTAATTTCTTCTAGTGTGTATGAACGACTAATTAGATTTTCCCAAGCAATATTTTTACTGGAATCACTATGACGTTTTAGTAATTCAATCATTCTGTAAAAGTGGCTAAAATCAATTCCCCAAGTCCCACGAATATCAATATGTTTTAGATTAATTTCCAAGTGTGGATTGATGAGAATCTCACCCGTGTTAGTGTAATGCCCGACAATCACATAACGACCGCCACTTCTCGTCATATTCAAGCCCTCTTTGACAGCAATGGGAATGCCTGTGGCTTCAATAGTTACATCAGCACCGTGTCCGTTTGTCAATTCCAAAACTCGCTCAATATGTTGTCGTGGATCGTTAACATTAATTATAAGGGTTTCATCTACACCGAAGGATTTTGCAACTACTAATCGGCTCTCAAATTTATCAATGACAATTACTTTACCCGCACCTGAAAGCAAAGCTAGAATTGCCACACTCAAACCCACAGGCCCGCAACCCTGCACCACAACAACATCACCAATTTGAATCTGCGCTCGATCAATAGCGTGTAGTGCAGTTGGTAAAGCACATCCCCCAGCAATGAATTGCTTTGGTGAGACTTCTTCGGGTAAAGTGAGAACTTTCACCCCTGGTTTGAGGTAAATCAATTCAGACCAACCACCCAGCAACCCATCTTTCGCTGAGTAGGTGACACCATAAACTTTGCGTTGTGGACAGCGAGTGGATGCTTTGGCTACTAGACAATACCAGCAGTTGTAACAGGTTTCGTGGACATCCAAAAAAGTAGCGATCGCTCCAGGCTGAATTAACTTACCATTGACATCATTAACCGATCCACCTGTTTCCACCACACGACCTACTGAGAAGTGACCGGGAATAATTGGATACGGCACTCCCTCTAAACGCCCGTGTAGTAAATGTACATCAGTTCCACAAACTTCACTATATAAGGTTTCAAGGATGATTCCACCCTTTTCCAGAATCGGGTCCGGGAATTGTTGCACTTTAACTGGTTGTAATGGTGCACTCATCACAGCTGCCTTGGGCATAAATTACTTCCTCACTATATTTACCAAATTGCTACCTGCTTCCTACTTATCAGCTTCAAGACCACAAAATAATTTCACCGTTAGGAAGTAATCCAATCGCAGAAGTGAAAGTCACACGTTGTCCATCCATTCGCTCAACAATGTGAAAGTTGCGTGTATTGAAAATGAACACATCTCCTACATAAGGTTGGAAGGTAATCATGTCTGCATCTGCAATTACTGTATCACTATATCCGTAGGAATCGAGTTTGTATTGATCATTTCCTGGTTGCCACTGGCGATCGTAAATACGTGTTTTGCCATGATTATTACAAGAAAATTTCAAGTACAAATTCCAGGAAAGCTGAAAAATAACTGTACCAACTTCCCATTCAGATTGTTCTAAGGGAGCATAATCAATATGAAGTTGAGTACCCTGCTCTATTTTTCTAATCAGTCCTGTATAGTAACTACCATAAAATGGTTCCGAAGCAATTCGTACAGTCGCGCCTGTACACTCTCGGATTTTCACCATTAAGCGTTCTAATGGATTGAAAGAGGCTGCCATAATGCAGTCTCTTAATTTAGTTGTGCGTTCTACTGCTTCAAAATAAGCTGCTTTACTAATGCGATTATACTCAAACACTGTGATCCCAATTCGCTCAATCTTGGGATTCACATTTTGATAACAGTCAAAGTTGAACAATTCAGCTTGAGCAACTAAACTCTCACACTCTTGTGGTGTAGCAAATTCTTTTAGTCGAATTAAAGGAATTTGGTTTTCCCAGAGCATTCTTAAAGACTCTGTACTTAAGGGATACTCTTGCTTGTTGTCCCAAACCTTGGATTTTATCTGGTTAGAAGTAGTCATAATACAGCTCCTTACATTTAAATTTCAACTGAATTGAACCCTTCGCAATCCCACCAAAGGTATTTGAGACTAAACTGGATAATCGTACCTGTTGATAGTAAGTTTTATTCTCAGTTCAGGGTGTTTACTGACAAAGTAAAGACGCAAATTAAGCGTCTCTACATACTTTTTTATTAGATGTCTATTGATTGGTCTCTTGCTTGTTCAATAAATTTTTGGAGTTTTTGAGCTAGGGTCTGGACATGAGGTGGTGACACCATGTTTAAATGATTACCAGGAACTACAACAGTTTCTATATCTTCCACTAGTTCATTCCAGTGATATTCAAGGTCGGCATCAGTCTCACTGGCTTTAAATAGAACAATTGAGCCTAAGTAATATTGACCTTCGTAATTTTGTACGGCTTGAGCGTTGATCTGGAAAATTTTCAGAAGATGGGGAGCTTGATCGAAGTCAAAACCTTCTATAACTACATTTTTCTGTTTAGCTTGTTTCTCGACATAAATTATCTGCTCGTCTGGTTCTAATTGCCGCAGTTCCTCTAAACAGAGGTCTAAACGATCTTTGAATAACTCTACTAATAGAAAAGCATAGTCTATTGGTTCTTTATAACTTAGACAAGGAGGATTAGTATCTATTAGAACCAACAGAGCTATCTGTTCACCTTGATGAGAAAGTTGTTGAGCCATCTCAAAAGCTACTAAGCCACCCAAAGACCAGCCAGAGAGAAAATAAGGACCATAAGGTTGAACTGTTTGTAACTCTTGGATATAGTGAGTTGCCATTTGTTCAATACTAGTATGAGGTTGATTTTCGGGATTTAAACCAACACATTGCAGTCCATAGAATGGTTGTTCTGAACTCAGATAAGAAGCAACATGGTGATAGCAAATAACATTTCCCCCACCAGGGTGAATACAGAACAGAGGTGGTTGATTGCCATTAGTTTTGATAGGAACTAGGGCAGACCAAGGTAAAGAATCTGTTGAGTAACCCAGAAAATGTGCTAGTTGTTCGATAGTGGGATATTGGAACAAAATAGCTAAAGGTAAATTTTTCTGGAAACGTTTTTGAATCTGGGACATGAGACGGACAGCCAGAAGGGAATGACCCCCAAGTTCAAAGAAGTTATCTTGTACGCTAACAGGATGAATGCCCAGAATTTCTTCCCAAATTTGTACAAGTTGAAATTCCCAGAGATTTCGGGGTGTGTCAAAACCCTTTCGCGGCTCTTTTTGAACAAGTTTCTGAGGTGGTCGAACTTGCGGAATTTGATCTGCCGAAATCCTTTCTATTAGAGTTCCCAAGTGCTGCTCTGGAAGGTCAACAATGCTGTTCAATAAAGTCTGAAAATGCTCCAGAATCAGGGTTATAGCCGGATTGTCATAACGGTATCGGTTGTAAATGATGCGAAACTCTAACTCTGAACTTGGGCTAACTAGAATGGTGAGGGCATATTTCGTTTGCGCCCCTATAGAACGAGCCTGAGATTGATTCTTGTCATGGTTTGCGGACTGTTTTACTGATGAATCGACTGGATGATTTTGGAAAACCAGAAGACTCTCGTAAAGGGGTAATGAGCCGGGTACTTCACTCCATTCGTGAATTTGTCCTTCAGAGCAGTATTCATAATCGCCTTGCGTGAAGCTTTGATCCTGGAGATATCTAAGCCAAGACCAAAGTGATGCTTGGGGAGAAACCTGGAGCCGCATCGGTAAGGTATTAATGAATAGACCTAACATGGATTCAGCCCCCACCAATTCCGAGGGACGACCAGAGAAAGTCGCGCCGAATACCACATCTTCCAGACCGCTATAACGACTCAAGAGCAAAGCCCAAATGCCTTGAACTAAAATATTTAAAGTCAAGTGATGTTGCCGCACCAAAGACTGCAAAGCTGCTGTTGCCGAAGCTGTTAAGCGGGTTTTTTGTTCACCATAGCGCTCTGACTCAGCAGAAAAATTAACAGGTTCAGCTTCTATTCCTAATGGGGTTGGACTTTTGAAACCTTGAAGTTTACCCCGCCAGAATGCCTCTGCCTGTGACAAATCCTGCTGTTTTAGCCAGACGATATAATTTCTGTAGGGATGACTGGGTTCCAGGAATAAATCTTGACCTTTGCTGAATGCCTCGTAGAATGCGAAAACCTCCTTGAAGATGAGAGGCACGCACCAGCCGTCTGTAAGAATGTGATGAGAAGTCCAGACGAATTGATAGGCATTCGAGTTTACTTGGAAAAGCGCCAAACGCATTAGCGGTGGTTCAGTCATCTCGAAACCACGCAGTCGGTCTGCACTGAGATAGATTTCTAATTTTTCTTGCTGCTGGGACAGAGAGAGTCCGCACCAATCTTGCTGTTCCAGTGAAATTTCCACTCCCTTCAGTACAACTTGAAGTGGCTCATCTTGGTTTTCCCAAATAAAGGCTGTTCTGAAGATCGAGTGGCGATCGACGACACGCTGCCAAGCTTTTTCAAAAGCTAAAGAGTCTAGGTCTTCTTGCAAGTTTAAAATACACTGCTCAAGATGTATCCCTGACTCAGAAGCAGATAGAGTCTCGAAAAGCATTCCCTGTTGTGAAGGAGAAAGTGGATAAATTGATTCAATGTTTTTAGTTTGAAATCGAGCTAATAATTCATCAAGTTGTAATTGATTTAACTGTACATCTGGAAAATCACTAGGTGTGTATCCTCTATTCTCTGCTAACTGACAATGTTCTATTATTGACCTGATTGCTTGAATATAGCTCTGTGCTAATTTATCCACTGTGGCACGAGTATGAACATGACTATCGTAAGTCCAATCAATTCCTAATTCACCTTCTACTACCAGAGCATTAATATCCAATAGATGGTCACGAGTTTGCTTTAAACTTTGGCTAGCGCCAGTAGATTCAGGCGCAAATTTCCAACCAGTTTCTGATTGTACTTGGTCAAATTGTCCCAGGTAGTTAAAACTAATTTCTGAAGGGGGAATTGTCTTTATTTGTTCATTAACAGTCGGATCTTTACACAAGTAACGCAATATACCGTAGCCAATGCCACGATTAGGAATCGCTCGTAATTGTTCTTTGATTGATTTGATTATTTCTCCTGGTTGGTTTAATGAAGGTAGTTGGAATAATACGGGAAACAAACTGGTAAACCAACCTACCGTCCGTGATAAATCTACATCTGAAAATAGTTCTTCTCTGCCGTGTCCCTCTAAGTCAATCAGTACTGTTGAATTTCCCGTCCACTCTGCTATTGAAAGTACTAATGCACTTAGCAGTATATCGTTAATTTGTGTGTTGTAAGCTTCGTTTACTGACAGCAGCAGAGTTTGGGTTTCTTCTTGATTTAATTTCACTGACACACAAGCAGCACTACCTACTGCATTTTCTTGTTTAATGTCAGCATCATCTGATGGGAGTGGTGTTATCTTAAACCAAGGTTGGTTCAGCCAATAGTCTAACTCCAGTTTTATAATTTCTGACTGGGCATAATTGTTTAATTTCTCTGCCCAATCAATAAATGCTGTTGTTTTCGCACTTAGCTCAGTCGGGTTTTGAGTAATTAATTGTTGATAAATTCTTTGGAGGTCTGATAATAAAATTCGCCAACTTACACCATCTACTGCTAAGTGATGAATAATAATTAGTAACCTTGCATCACTTTCATTACCTAAGTTAAACATCACGACTTGCATTATCGACCCTGTTAACAAGTTTAAACTTGCTTGATATTTTGAGGCGATTTTTTCTAGAGCTTGTGATTGTTCATGTCTAGGCGTTGATGATAAATCAACTACAGCAAATGGTACGCTATCATCAAACCCTTGGTTTATTTGTTTGTATTCAGCTGCAACGGATGTGAATCTTAAGCGCAAAGCATCGTGATGCTCTAGTAATTTTTTTAAGGCTATTTCAATTAATTCACTTTGCAGATGATTTGGAATCTGCAATAAAACTGATTGGTTATAATGGTGGGCTTCTGGGCGATTTTGTGCAAAGAACCTTTGTTGAATGGGTGTTAGGGATGCAACTCCAGTCACTATACCTTGTTTAGACTCAACACTCACTGTTGTATTGGCAACCCTGGCAAGTTCGGCAATGGTTTGGTTTTGGAATATTTGTTTGGGAGTGATTTGTAATCCTGAGTTTTTGGCACGAGAAACTATTTGAATACTCAGGATGGAGTCGCCACCAATTTCAAAGAAGTTGTCGTGGATGCTGACCTTTTCTTTGAGCAGCAGTTCTTGCCAGATATTGGTTAAAATTTGTTCTATGGCTGTACGTGGTGCTACGTATTGATGTTCCCGGCTAATTTCCCCATCAGGTGTTGGTAGTGCTTTGCGGTCTAGTTTGCCATTGGGTGTTAACGGTAGATTGTCTAAGGTGACAAAGCCACTGGGAATCATGTATTCTGGTAGCTGTTGCTTGAGGAATTGACGCAGCTGGTTGGTGGTGAGTGATGAATCACTCTTGACTACATAAGCAACTAAGCGTTTGTTACCTGGAATATCCTCTGTTACAATAGCTACGGCTTGTTGGATTTGAGGGTGGGTATTGAGGGCTGCTTCGATTTCTCCGAGTTCGATGCGGAAGCCGCGAATCTTCACTTGGTTATCGATACGACCAAGGTATTGGATATTACCATTACTTAAGTAACGCGCCAGGTCTCCTGTTTTGTAAAGGCGTTCTGTGGCATCAGAAAAGGGATTTGGGATAAATTTTTCTTGGGTGAGTTCTGGGCGGTTGAGGTAGCCTTTTGCCAAGCACACACCACCAATGTACAATTCTCCTGGCACACCAATGGGAACAGGCTGTAAATACCTGTCTAGAATATATACAGTCCTGCTAGGCAGAGGACGACCAATAGGCATTTTTTTCAGATTGATGTCTTCACTCAACTGAGGAAGAATTTCAAACAGGGTTGCGGTTATGGTCGTCTCTGTGGGGCCATAAGCGTTGACCAAACGAACACGAGACATTGCGCTTTGTTGCCAAATCGCAACATATTCGGGCAACATTACATCTCCACCAACAATCACAAGTCTCAGTTGGCTGTTGGTATCTAACACTTGTGTTTTGGCCCACTCTTGAGCCAATTGTTGCCAATAGGTTGTTG
>CAZZZY010000051.1:13719-15627 GCA_964658545.1 uncultured Acetobacteraceae bacterium
TGGAAGATTAACGACAGTCAGTCCAAAATCGGAAATTATTTTTTGGAAGTTTGTTGGAGTCCATACATCTGAGCCTCGGAGTACCAAGGTAGCGCCAGCTATTAGTGTAGGAAATATCTGTTCTAATGAGGCATCGAAGTTGATTGAGGCAAACTGGAGTACACGATCGCTCTCCACAAGTTCATAAGCATCTTTAATAATACAGCAGTGGTTGGCGATCGTGCCATGTGGGATCATAACCCCTTTGGGTCTGCCTGTAGAACCAGAGGTATAAATCACATAAGCCAAGTTACTATCTTGCACAGTAGCGATACCTACGGTAAGCTGCGCTAACGCATTATCCTGACTTGACTGAGAAATAAATTGCCAGTCAGTA
The DNA here is from genome assembly GCA_964658545.1 of uncultured Acetobacteraceae bacterium. Lineage (GTDB taxonomy): Bacteria > Cyanobacteriota > Cyanobacteriia > Cyanobacteriales > Nostocaceae > Nostoc. The sequence goes on from CAZZZY010000051.1 coordinate 14,096, forward strand.
TCTAAACATACAATCTGCGCTTGATGTTGAGGTAACTTTTCCAGGAGTTGCTGTTGTGTCAGCAACACTGCAACTTGAGCATCTTCAAGCATAAAGCTCAAGCGTTCTTGAGGATAATCTGGATCAAGTGGCAGATATGCTCCACCTGCCTTGAGAATCCCTAATAATCCTACGACCATTGAGAGCGATCGCTCTACACACAACCCTACCAGCACATCTGGTTTTACACCCAAAGACTGCAAGTAATGTGCTAACTGGTTAGCGCGACAATTCAATTGTTGGTAAGTCAGTTGTTGATCTTCAAAAACGACTGCTACAGCATCCGGGGTGCGCTGAACTTGCTCCTCAAACAACTGATGGATACATTTATCAAAGGAATAGTCTACTTGAGTGTTGTTCCACTCAACAAGTAACTGTTGTTGTTCAGATGCTGTCAACAGTGGCAATTGTGAGATTTGCTGCTGCGTGTTAGTAATAATACTTTCCAGTAATGTCATAAAATGACCAGTCATCCGCGCGATCGTGCTGGCATCAAACAAGTCGGTGTTGTACTCCCACACACCCACCAACCCAGTAGTAGTGTTCTGCATTGATAAAGTCAAATCAAATTTTGCCGTTGTGGCTTCTGTCATCAATGGAGTAACAGTTAACCCAGTCAGTTCTAATGCAGACATGGGCGCATTTTGCAGAACAAACATTACTTGGAACAGTGGTGTATGGCTGAGGTCCCGTTCTGGCTGCAATGCTTCCACAAGCATTTCAAAAGGCAAGTCCTGATGAGCATACGCGGACAACGCTACTTCTCGAACACAACTCAGTAATTCACTAAAGCTCGGATTACCTGCCAAGTTAGTACGCATGACTAGGGTATTGACAAAAAAGCCAATTAACCCCTCAATTTCATTACGATTACGGTTAGCAATGGGAGAACCAACCAAAATATCTTCTTGTCCTGTGTAGCGGTAAAGCAGGATATCATAAGCTGCCAACAGCGTCATAAAGAGAGTACAACCTTGCTCCTGGCTCAATTTTACCAATCTATCAGTTAACTCAATTGATAGTGCAAACTGTTGATATGCGCCAGCGAAAGTCTGTACAGCAGGTCTGGTTCGGTCTGTGGGTAACGACAACAAAGCTGGTGCGTTTGCTAGTTGCTGTTGCCAGTAAATCAATTGGCTTTGCAGTACATCTCCTTGCAACCAGTCTCTTTGCCAAATTGCGAAATCTGCGTACTGAATCGGCAGTGGCGCTAACGATGGGAATTGACCTTGAGAATAAGCATTGTACAGCGCTGCTAGTTCTTGGATAAGTACATTTATTGACCAAGCATCAAACACAACATGGTGCATACACACTAAAAAGACGTGTTCTGTCTGAGACAGCACTAGCAATGTCGCTCTGAGCAATGGTTCACTGGCTAAGTCAAACGCTTCAATAGCTTGTTGTTGCGCTAATTGCTGTAAAGCACTTTCTTGTTTGGTTGTCGATAAATGCTTCAAGTCAACAATTGGTATAATCCCTTGTTCCCTCTT
>CAZZZY010000052.1:0-8938 GCA_964658545.1 uncultured Acetobacteraceae bacterium
CATGGTGAGAGAATTGGTGCGATCGCCTATACTTGGTCAAGCTCTATACAAACTCAACACGACCCAATCTTTCTTAAGTTTTATGTACCGCCGTCATGTCTTTACTGATGCGGCTAAAGTTACACCCAGTTTTATCGAGAAGAAATGGCACACGACTCAACAACCAGGAGCGCGATTTGCATCTGCTGCCTTTGTAACTGGTAATCTCGATGCTGTGCGCGAACAATCTGATTTTTTACAACTTGTGCAGTCTTTAACTGTACCGCTTATGGTAGTAATTGGGGAATCTAGCCCTCCCAAATCACGAGAAGAAATGAACGCTTTGATAGCCTTACCAGGGGTGAAAAGCGTTTTCATTCCTGGTTCTCTGGGACTGCATGAAGAATACCCAGCAGCTGTTTTAGAAGCAGTTCAAGATTTTCTGTTCTCTTCTTAAAGATCATTAGGGGAGACTAACTACCAACTTAATTGTTAGTAGGAAAACTTTACAGTTCGATGAACTTGTTAAATAATTATATTACAGAATATTAAGCGGAAGATCGCGTCCAAGTAAATTCATGTAGACTGTAATTTAACAAGCAAAAATAAAAATTTGCTTGTTCCATTTTTAACAAAAAATAGCAATTATAAAACCATGACCACAACCTTACAACGGCGCTCTGACGCTAACGTATGGGATCGCTTTTGCGAGTGGATTACCAGCACTGAGAACCGCATATATGTCGGTTGGTTCGGTGTACTGATGATCCCAACCCTACTAGCTGCTACTGTCTGCTTCGTAATCGCTTTTATCGCAGCACCCCCAGTAGACATCGATGGTATCCGTGAACCAGTCGCAGGTTCCTTGATCTACGGAAACAACATCATCTCTGGTGCAGTTGTTCCTTCCTCCAACGCTATCGGCTTGCACTTCTACCCAATTTGGGAAGCAGCTTCCTTAGATGAGTGGTTGTACAACGGCGGCCCTTACCAGTTGGTAGTTTTCCACTTCCTGATCGGTTGCGCTTGCTACCTGGGTCGTCAGTGGGAACTTTCTTACCGCTTAGGTATGCGTCCCTGGATCTGCGTAGCTTACAGCGCACCTTTGGCTTCCGCTACCGCAGTATTCTTGATCTACCCCATCGGTCAAGGTTCTTTCTCTGATGGTATGCCTTTGGGTATTTCTGGAACCTTCAACTTCATGATTGTGTTCCAAGCAGAACATAACATCCTCATGCACCCCTTCCACATGTTAGGTGTGGCTGGTGTATTCGGCGGTTCCTTGTTCTCTGCAATGCACGGTTCTCTAGTAACTTCTTCCTTGGTGCGTGAAACCACCGAAACCGAGTCCCTTAACTACGGTTACAAGTTCGGTCAAGAAGAAGAAACCTACAACATCGTTGCAGCCCACGGCTACTTCGGTCGTTTGATCTTCCAATACGCTTCTTTCAACAACAGCCGTTCACTGCACTTCTTCCTAGCGGCTTGGCCTGTCGTCGGTATCTGGTTCACCGCTTTGGGTATCAGCACGATGGCGTTCAACCTGAACGGTTTCAACTTCAACCAATCAATCATTGACTCCCAAGGTCGCGTTATCAGCACTTGGGCAGACGTAATCAACCGCGCTAACTTGGGTATGGAAGTAATGCACGAGCGTAACGCTCACAACTTCCCCCTAGACTTAGCTGCTGGCGAAGTTACTCCTGTAGCAATGACTGCTCCTGCTATCAACGGTTAATTCTGAAGATTAGCTAAATAAAAAACGCCCTCCAGAAATGGGGGGCGTTTTTTCATGAGAATTTTCATGTTAAATTCAAGCTACAACTGCTTCATAAAACTTACCTAAACGTAGCTTTTACCTTTGAGGAATCAGGAAATGGCGGCTTCTGTGGAACATGGCTTAAATAATAACGCTTTTACCCCTCCCTTAGAAAGTGGCGATCGCTTAACCCGCCACGAATTTGAGCGTCGTTATACAGCAATGCCCGATAAAAAAGCAGAATTAATCGAAGGAGTAGTCTACGTGGCATCACCCCTGCGTTTTAGAAATCATGGTTTACCTCATGGAAACTTAATTATCTGGTTAGGGAATTACAAAGTCTCCACTCCAAGGGTCGAACTAGGCGACAATACTACCGTGCGCTTGGATTTAGACAATGAACCACAGCCTGATGTTTTGCTGTTGATAGATAAACCATCTAGGGGACAGGCACAGATTAGTGAAGATGATTACATAGAAGGCGCACCGGAATTAATCGCAGAAGTAGCAGCTAGTAGTGCATCTATTGATTTGTACGACAAAAAACGCGCCTACCGTCGCAACGGAGTACAGGAATATATCGTCTGGCAGACTTTAGAGAATAAACTTGACTGGTTCTGTTTGCAAAATGGTGAATATTTGCTACTTGTACCGGATGCAGATGGTGTAATTAAAAGTCAGGTATTTCCAGGTTTGTGGTTAGCTGTCACCTCACTAATTACAGGGGATATGACGCAAGTTTTAGCAGTGCTGCAACAAGGGTTAAATTCAAAAGAACACGCTGAGTTTGTTGAGGGTTTAACTTAGCAAAACTTAATTTAGAAAAATATCTGCTGTATTTGTATACAATTACTAAATTGTTACTCATTTATATTAGTAAATGCATTGGTATAAATAAAACAACTATCAAAGCTGTGAGCAATGAAGAAACTCAACTACTGAGCTGATCTCAAGAGTTTATATACTTTGTGTTTCCAATAAGTGCAAATCTCAGATTTTATTTTTTGTCTCAATTCAATATAAAATCTAAAACTTAAAATCCCAAATCAACATGACAAACCTAACTCCTAATTCTAGTTTTAGTTTGACGCTACGCTTGCAGATTCCCAATCGTGTGGGAATGTTGGCATCTGTAACCCAAGCGATCGCCACTACTGGCGGTAATCTCGGTCAAATTGATTTAATTGAGCAAACCCGCAAAGAGTCTACCCGCGATCTGACTGTGGATGCTGCTAGTACCGAACATGCTGAAACCATTGTCCAAGCAGTGAAAGCATTACCAGACATCAAATTACTCAGTGTCTACGATCGCACCTTTAATTTGCATCGCGGTGGCAAAATCAGCATTACTAGCAGAATTCCCCTGAAGAGTGTTTCCGATCTAGCAATGGCTTACACGCCTGGAGTCGGTCGAATTTGTACGGCGATCGCTCAAGATCCAGAGGAAGTTTACAAGTTAACCATCAAACAAAACACTGTTGTAATTGTTACCGATGGTAGTGCCGTTTTGGGATTGGGAAATCTCGGCCCAGCAGCAGCTCTCCCAGTCATGGAAGGCAAAGCAATGCTATTCAAGGAATTTGCTGGGCTAGATGCTTTTCCCATCTGCCTTGCTACCCAAGATACAGATGAGATTATCCAGACAGTTAAGAATATCGCTCCAGTTTTTGGGGGTGTGAATTTAGAGGATATCGCTGCACCTCGCTGCTTTGAAATTGAAAAGAGATTGCGCGAAGAGTTAGATATCCCCGTTTTTCATGATGACCAACACGGTACGGCAATTGTCACCTTGGCAGCGTTGTTTAACTCTCTAAAACTGGTACATAAGTCAATGGCGGAAATCCACATCGTGATTAACGGTGCTGGAGCGGCCGGAGTAGCGATCGCTCGGTTACTCCGGAAAGCTGGGGCAGAAAAAATCTGGATGTGCGATTCTAAAGGGATTATCTCTACTAGTCGTACCGATTTGACAGAAGAAAAACTCGAATTTGCGGTTAAAGCTCAGGGGACGTTAGCCGGTGCAATGCAAGGGGCAGATGTATTTATTGGTGTCAGCGCACCAGGAGTTTTGACACCAGAAATGGTGCATTCGATGGCAAAAGACCCAATTGTGTTTGCAATGGCAAATCCCATTCCAGAGATTCAGCCAGAATTAATCAGTAAAGATGTTGCCATCATCGCTACAGGTCGCAGTGATTACCCCAATCAAATCAATAACGTCCTAGCTTTTCCTGGAGTATTCCGTGGTGCTTTAGATTGTCGGGCAAAGACAATTACCACTACAATGTACCTGGAAGCCGCAAATGCGATCGCTTCTTTAGTCAAGCCTTCAGATTTGGATCGGGAACATATTATTCCTTCAGTCTTTGATGAGCGTGTCGTTAACGCTGTTGCGGCGGCTGTGCAACAAGCAGCGCGTCAAGAAGGCATCGCTCGGAATTAACGGTATTGGGGCAGCAAAATGGGCGCTTAGAAACCGCGTCTACACGAAACTTTACTCACCGACCTAAAAAGCCTTAGCAAAACTAAGCGTTGTAGGGGCAATTCGTGAATTGCCCCTACCAGGAAATTAGGGTTTCGGCTATGTTTTTTCTGTATTTTTGTGCATATAGCCGGATATTATTTAGTGTGCGCTCAGATATCCGAATATGTGTAAAATACTCTCATAAATATTAACGCGGCAAAAACCTGCAAAATATGCACGGATAGCTAAAACGTGCCTAGATGCAGAAGGTTAAATGCGTCGTCGCACCCCTGTGAACGTCAAGAAATAGCTGATTAAATCAAATGTCAATCAATTTAATCATATATTTTGTAGCAGATACTTGTGGAAAAGCAAATGCTAGGTGTAAATGTTGTTATGAAAGTTGGCGATCGCGTCCGCGTTAAAGATTCGGTAGTAGTGTATCATCATCCTGAACATCGGAATCAGGCTTTTGACATCAAAGGCACAGAAGGCGATGTAGTAAATATTGCCACCCAATGGCAGGGCAGACCTGTAAGCGCTAATCTGCCGATTGTAGTCCAGTTTGGTAAAAAGTTTAAAGCCCATTTGCGTGAAAATGAGTTAGAAGTCATCTAAATCACTTATCGGCGGCGAAACCACTGAAAAATATTCAGTTCGCCGCGCATTCTTTTAAGTTCTTGCCGATGTTGTTGTGCTGTTGTATAATACCATTCACAATAACGCTGAAACTCTGACCGTGAGCGAACTTCGTGGTAGAACTGATGGGTTGTTTGGTAAGCTGCAAAAGCCTCCTCAACTTGGGGTTGAGGGGATGGCATAATATAGGGTAAGTTTTTAGACATAAATTTAATTGAGTTAGGAGTTAGAAGTTTAGAGTTTGGAGTCAAGACGCGATTAATTAATAGTGTCTTTACAGGAGTTTGGAATTTAGCGAATTACTACATTTGATAAATTAATAACTCCTAACTTGATTAAAGCCAACCGCGTAAGCGATAAACTAAAGACCCAATATACTCTTTTAAAGCGTTGGTAAATTGGTGCAAGTTACCAGTATCAGGTAATAAATTCAGTATAGCGGCTTTGGGAGTGCTACCGAGTTCTTGCAACTCACCCTCCGTAACAAGAAAGTCAGTAGGTGTAGGAATAGCATTAATTCCTTGACGCTGGAAAATCTTAAGCGATCGCGGCATATGTATTGCCGAAGTTACTAATAATACTTGATGAATACCACGAGATTCTAAAATTTTTCGGACATTTACAGCATTTTGATAAGTATTGAGAGATTCAGGTTCCTGAATAATCGCGTCAGATGGAATACCAATAGATGTGAGTATTGTTGCCATATCTGCCGACTCTGGTGAACCGCTACCACGCCAATCAATGCGGCCTCCGCTAAGAATGATTATAGGCGCTCTTTTTTGGCGATATAGTTGTGCGGCATAAATCACGCGATCGCCTGATTCACTCAAATCGACGGTAGGTCTTGGGAAAAAAGCTGGTTTAGTTGCGCCACCCAAAACCACAATCGCTTCTGCCACTGGTACTTGGGCGGACGGAAGATTTTGCCATTCTAGCGATCGCACTAATAATTTAGCGACCCAAGCATTACTACAAAATAGCAATAAAGTTAGGGCAAAAGCAATTGCGATCGCCGCAGTCCGCGGTCGTTTCCACAACGTGACTAATGCTATTAGCAAACTGATACAGGCTAATCCTAGTGGATAAAAAAATAGTGGTAGTAATTTGGATAGATATAAAAACATAATGGAGAGTCAATACTTCTCGGTTAAGAATTAAGCGGTATTGAGAATAAACAAGGAAAAATGCATCGCTATTAGGACTTACGCAAACAATAGTCAAAAAGAAAGATTTTCTTCTTAGGGCAATTCATCAATTACCCCTACTGCGTGTACTTTTGCGTTTGCTTGAATCAGGTCATCTAAGCTAACGAGTAATCAATAATTTTTATTTATCTTTTTAATAATTAAGAATATTTGCTCTTATTAGTAAGATTTCATAAAGTTAAAGCAGCATTTTGTAGTAAGTACTTATCCAAGTTACTTTTAGGCTTTACTCCCATGCCTGCCGGATTCAAATATATAGTGAGGATAGATTCTACATGACTCAAGAAATCGAGCTAAAAATCAATCAGAGCGCTCATGGCTTAAAAAAAGAATGTCTTTCCTATGGGGAAGTGTTTGCACAATCAGTTGCAGTGATTGCACCCACAACAACACCCGCCGCTAATTTAGGCTTAATCTTCGCCAGTTCAGGTAACGGAACTTGGCTGAGTTTCTTATTAGGGATGATTGGGTTGTTGTTTGTTGCTATTAACATTAACCAATTTGCGCGGCGTTCTGCTTCTCCAGGGTCGCTATACTCCTATATTGTCAAAGGTTTGGGTTCTACAGCAGGTGTTATGTCTGCCTGGGGTCTGATTCTGGGTTATTTATTTACCGGGATGTCAACCTTATCTGGCTTTGCAATTTTTGGTGAATCTTTGCTGGGTCATATTGGCATACACACCCATACTTTAACATTGTTCGCACTGGGGACAATTCTGGCTTGGTATGTGGGTTATAAAGACATTCAGTTATCAGCAAAAATGATGCTGGTACTTGAAGGTATCTCTGTAGTTTCAATTTTGTTGTTGGGGATGATTGTTTGGGCACACAAGGGCTTTGCAATTGATCTGTCCCAACTGACCCTCAAAGGAGCTACCCCTGGTGGCATCTCGCTAGGAATTGTCCTAGTTGTGTTTGGTTTTTCGGGTTTTGAAAGTGCTACTTCTTTAGGAGATGAAGCGAAAAAACCACTGAAAAATATTCCCAAATCTTTGATTCAAAGCACCATGTGGTCTGGTGTATTTTTCATGTTCATGGCGTATGTGGAAGTGCTGGGCTTTAATGGTAGCTCCGTAGATTTGGGCAAAACTGAGGAGCCACTTACATTTTTGGCAAATCAAGCAGGTGTGGGTTTATTAGGAACCTTAATTAGTATTGGTGCATTATTGAGCTTCTTCGCTTGTACTCTTGCTTGTATCAATCCAGCAGCCAGGATAGTGTTCATGATGGCACGGGATGGTTTGTTTCACAAATCTCTGGGTAAAGCCCATAATTCTAATCTGACACCCCACACAGCAATTGCCCTGTGTTCCTTGATTACATTTATAGTCCCCAGTGCGTTAAACCTGTTTAGCATCAAGCCTTTTGAAATTTTGGGTTATACAGGAACACTTTGCACTTATGGTTTTTTAGTCGTATATATTTTGGTTTCAATTGCTGCTCCAATTTACTTGTATCGCATCAAAAAACTCCGCTCAATGGATATCTTATTTTCAGTCTTAGGCGTAGTTTTTATGATGATTCCTGTTCTTGGTACTGTCGGAATTCCTGGTAGTACTCTATTTCCAGTGCCAGCAGCACCTTACAATACTTTCCCTTATTTGGTATTGTTGTACTTTATTGCGGGGTTTGGATGGCTTGTTATTCAAAAACTGCGTTATCCCAAAATGGTGAAGAAAATGGAACGCTCCATTGATGAGATTCACGCTCGATTCCAAGACGAAACCCTTTAACCTTCTTAAAAAGTAAAAAAATAATCCCCATAAATCAATTTCGTTGCTATCAAACCGTTTTCTTTCTTTTGCCTTATTCGGTGATTTCAAGTTAGGCTACAATCCAATCAGGAGATAGTAATGGAATTTGAACCAGGACAGCAGGTGATCTGGAACTACAAGTCTCGTGCAAAGCACACTTATGCTCATAAGATACCGGCTCAAATCATCAAATTCAGTCAAACACAAGTCCAAATTCAGGTACGGAAGACCACTGGCGAATCCCTTAGACGTTGGGTTCATCGAGACAGGCTGGAAACCTATAAAAGTTTGTAGTAAGCACTGAAGTGCTTGAAATTGAGCGATGAATCGCTCACTACAAACCTTGCAAAATTAATGAGACAGACCACTAATCAATACCTCCGACAATTTACAAGTATTGGCATAGAGCAAACCTAAGATTTTACACCCTTGCCCAATAATGCCCTATCCCCATCATGAATGAGTGCTGAGTGGGCAATCTCACTTCTTTACTCAGCACTAGGAACGGACTAAACGCCCCGCTAACGGAAAAAGAGAACTGTTTTGCCCAATACCCAAATTGCTACTTTTGCCAAAACCTAAAATTGAAACTACTTCCAGCACCGCGACGGTAACGGCGGGCGGTTTTTCTTATTTGCCGTTTGTTGATCCTTTCGTTCGTTGGTTCAACTTCGCCCTCTTCTGACTCTTCAAGTTGCAACTGAGTTCTAGTTTCTTCTTTGCTTCCCCACCAAGCAGTAATCCAGCCTCCAGCTAAAGCGCCTATTCCACCTAGCAAGATACTCATAGGTGCTGGATATCCTAAATATACAAAGCCAAGCATGAAAAATAACCAGTATTTCAGTCCTATATCAACCCCATCAGAGGAGGCGACAGTTGGAGGCTGGGCGCTATTACTGGTTATATTTGTGATCCAGCTAAGGATGAAACCGCCCATGATTCCTAAGAAGATGCTCAGGGCTGGTGCGGAGCCAGTCATTATTAATATAAATGTTAAAAATGCCCCAAATAACAACTGAGAAAAGAAGCTGGGAGAAATACTGAAAAAGTCGTTCTTTTTGTCTGCCATAGAGTAAAAAAGCTATTAACTAATTACTAATTCGTAATTGAATCCAAAATTACGAATTACGAATTA
>CAZZZY010000052.1:8948-15396 GCA_964658545.1 uncultured Acetobacteraceae bacterium
TCTTGTTCTTGAGTTGTATCCAAAATCTTTACGTAGGGTTGTTCTTCTTCAGTAAAAGGTTCAGCTTGTTTGATTTGTGAGGCTAATAAATCGGCAGTGGCATCGGCGATATCACCAGTGCGGTTGTTTAGACGCTCTTTTAGGACTTCTAGCGGTGCTGTGCATTGAATAATCTGAAGGGGAATTTTGTGCTTTGTAGCTTGAGCGATCGCTTTTTGCCGCAACTGCTGTTTATCATACTTAGCATCCAAAATCACCGAAAAGCCTTGATTAGCTAGGATAATTCCCAATTCCAATAGCCGTGTGTAGGTTTTCTCGGTCATCTCAGGTGTATACAAATCATCGCCACCTCTTTCCCACAGAGGAATTCCCCCTAAATGTTTCCGCACCGCATCAGAACGCAGGTGAATCGCTCCCAGTTTCCGAGCTAAATGCCTTGCTGTGGTACTTTTACCAGAACCAGACAACCCCGACATCAAAATCAGTTCTCCAACCTTTGGTTTAGTGTATTCCCAAGCTTGTTTATAATAGTCAGCAGCAGTTTTTGTCGCTTCATCCTTTACCGTCGCGGGTACACTCGGATCATCTAGCAAAAATGAAGTTACCTTTGCCCTAACATAAGCCTGACGACTTAAATACAAAGGCAGCACCTGTAAGCCTTCCCAGTCTCCAGTTTGCTCGATATAGGAATTCAAAAAAGCATTACCCAAGTCCTTGCGCTGGCGAGCTTCCAAATCCATCACCGTGAACGCCACATCATACATCACATCGACAAAGCGAAATGGCTCATTAAACTCAATGCAATCAAACAGCAAGATTTTATCGTGCCACAGAGCAATATTTCTGAGGTGTAAATCCCCGTGACATTCACGAATATAGTTATTTTGAATTCTGCTAGCAAATAATTCTGGACGTTCTGCAAAAAAGTTATCTGTATATTGCTTTGTTTCTGTAAATTGCGCCTGAGTCTGGGGGCCACCAATATAGTTCTCAGTTTGTTGATAATTTTCGTCAAATGCAGCCCGGACTTTTGGCACTTCACCGAAACTGCGAATGTAATCATTTGTCTGCGCTTGGGTATGATATTGAGCTACCACCCGTCCCAACTCATCTAGGTTTGTCTCATTTAACTTACCCTGTTCAAAAAATGTACTCAATAGCGACTCTTGAGGAAATTGGCGCATCTTCAGCACATATTCTACAGCCTCAAATGTTCCCCCTAACTGGTATTGCTCTTCTACCAGAGTTATAGGCAAAACTTCTAAATATAGTTCACCCGCACCTCGCTGATTTAACCGCAACTCTTCGTGACAAAAATGCTGCCGCTTCTCTAAGGTGGAAAAATCCAAAAAGCCAAAATTCACAGGTTTTTTCAGCTTATAGGCGTAATCCCCAGTTAGCACCACATAAGAAATGTGAGTTTGAATTAGTTCAATAGGTTCTGTTACCTCATGGGGATAAAATTCAGGCTGCAACATTTGCTGAATTAAGACTGGAAGAGTCGCTTCTGTCATCTCTATTCCTCTGCGCTCTCTGCGCCTCTGCGGTTCAAATACAAAAAACCAGGAGTTCCCCCCTGGTATCATCAAAAATTATTACACAGTTTACCTAGCTTAAGAAGCTGCTACTTCTGTTTCTGTGCCAGCATCTTCAGCGCTAATTTGTGGTGGCAAAACGCTCACAACAAGTCTTTCCAATTCAGCTAGAGGTGTAACACCTTCAGGAAAAGGTATATCACTGATATGCAAACTGTCTCCAATTTGCAGGTTAGTGACATCGATTTCAATTACATCTGGGATGTTTTCTGGCGCACAACTAACTTGTAATTCGGTGATTACGGTGTCTAACACACCACCATCTTGTTTAACACCAACAGCATTGCCCACAAAACGCAGCCGTACTTCTACAGTGGTATCGCCGTGACCAGCAACCGCGAAAAAGCTGAGGTGGTAGGGCGTACCTTTTGCTGGATGGATCTGAAGTTCCCGTAGTAGGGTTTTGCCGCGCCAAGGTGCATCAGCAATGTTTAATTCAATCAATGTATTGTTGACTGAAACTTTTTTGAGCAAACGCTCAACAGTTTTAGCATCAATGGTCAAAGAAATGGATTCTGTACCCTTATGACCGTACAAATTGGCAGGTATCAATCCAGAACGGCGCAAAGCTTTTGGCTTGCTGCCTTCTGGACGTTTTTGAGATTCGACTGTAATAGCCATAGAAGTTGTTAGTTGTTGATTAGAGTTAGGGGACGCGAAAAATCTTTGTCTGTAAAGGAGTTAGGAGTTAATTACTTACTTTTAACTCTTAACTTTTAACTAAGCACTTAGCAAGGTAGCAGGTGTGCCATCGGCTTTCAATAAAGCGCGTTTTGGCCCGTGGATAGGGTCTTCTACAATTATGGTTTGATCGCGGCTTGCTCCTAGTGAGACGATCGCGATCGGAACCTCCATTAATTCAGCAAGGAATTTTAGATAGTCCAGTGCTTGCTGTGGCAAGTCTTCCAGGGTGCGGCAGTGGGTTGTTGACACTTTCCAGCCTGGTAAGGTTTTGTAGATGGGGTGACATCTAGCAAATTGACGGGAACTTGTGGGAAAGTTTTCACTGCGATCGCCATCTATGTCATAAGCAACACAAACTTGGATTTCCTCTAATTCATCAAGGACATCTAGTTTCGTGAGTGCCATGCAATCCATGCCGTTAATCCGCACGGCATAGCGACCGATAACGGCATCAAACCAGCCACAGCGCCGTTTGCGTCCGGTAGTTGTGCCAAATTCGGCACCGCGATCGCACAACAATTCTCCCAACTCTCCATGCAATTCGGTGGGAAATGGCCCCTCTCCCACCCGCGTTGTATAGGCTTTCGATACGCCAATTACCCGGTCAATCATTGTCGGGCCTACCCCTGTACCAACGCAAGCCCCCCCGGCCACAGGGTTCGAGGAGGTGACATAGGGATAAGTTCCATGATCTAAGTCAAGGAGCGTACCTTGTGCGCCTTCAAACAAAATATTGCGCCGTCGCCCAATCGCATCGGATATTTTTAACGATGTATCAACAACGTGAGGTCGCAAGCGTTCTGCATACCCCAAATACTGTTCAATTACCTCTTGTGCATCTAGAGGCGGCAAGTTGTAAAGCTTTTCTAAAATGACGTTTTTATAATTGATCGTCCACTCTAACTGCTCACGTAGACCATCGGGGTCCATCAAGTCTAAAACCCGAATGCCTGTACGTTCAGATTTGTCAGCATAAGTCGGCCCAATGCCCCGACCTGTTGTGCCGATCTTATAGCTTCCCCGTCGCTCTTCGGATGCCTGGTCAATCAACCGATGATAAGGCATCGTTACGTGGGCTGTCTCAGATATCAGCAGGTGGTCAGTGGAAATATTTAATTCTTTTAGTTGGTCGATTTCTGCAATCAAAATCTGTGGATCGATGACTGTTCCACAGCCAATAATGCAATCGGTATTTGGATACAAAATACCCGAGGGAATCAAGTGCAGTTTAAAGGTCTGACCTTTAACTACAATTGTGTGTCCAGCATTGACACCCCCTTGGTAACGTACCACAACATCTGCGGAACGGCTGAGTAAGTCAGTTATTTTACCTTTTCCTTCATCGCCCCATTGGGCACCTATGACAATGACGTTAGCCAAGAGCTTATATTAAGAAGTAAAGTTTCCACAAACTATTATTATTAACATATTGCTTGGATCATGTCAAGTTTATTGCAGAATAACCTGAGCGGAAGTCACGTCGTTTCTCCTGCAAAGACGCTCTTCCCCGCAGGGGTATGCGGTACCCTGCGGGTACTCCGTTAGAGAACTCGTAGAGTAGCCGCTTTGCGTCTACGTTTGTTCATGATTCCAATCTGTATTGGTTACACGTACTGCTAAAAATGAATTTATATTAAAAACTAGCGGGTTTACTTGTGACTATTATGTATAAATCATCATCCCAAAAAAATCCAGATATTATTTACAACTCTAAAAGATTGTATTTTGCTACTAGTGTTATCAAAACCCTTAAAATATTCTCAGTATTTGTTTTTAATCTTTAATCTTAACTAATGGAGGTCATCTGCGCCATCAAGGGCGATCGCATGATCAAAAAATGGTATCGAGTCCAAAAGCTGAAAGCAATATTCATCCTAGCCTTGGCAGTTGTATTGACTAGTGCTGTAGTCTCATATAGCACTGTTAAGCTGGTTCAGAACCAGCAATGGGTGACATCCTCATATAAAGTCATTACTCAAATTGAAAGTATCCAATCTCTACTCAAAGACACTGAAACTGCACAACGTAATTACTTAATTACAGCAGATGCAGATGATTTACAAACCTATCTTGCAGATTATCAAAAAATTAATAACAATATTCATATTCTCAGTAAGTTAACTGCTGATAACCATCAAAAGCAGCAGTGGATTTCTTTGCTGAAGCTGAAAATTACCAACTGGCTCGACATTCTGCAACCAGAAATTTACCTCAGACAACACCAGGGATTAGAAGCAGTTCGGCAGTTAATATTATCTGATAAAGATAAGCAAATCAGCAAAGAAATCCAACAGCTGATTCACGACTCTTTAGAAGTGGAGCAAAATTTATTACGCCAGGGAATGCAGCAGTCACAAGCAAGTTCCCAAAAAGCGATAGTGACATTTTTTATCGTTGCTATTGTGGATTTGGTGCTGGTGGCGCTGCTGTATGATGTGTTGTGGCGTTATATCAGGCAACTTCAGCAGACAGAACTGGCCCTACGCCAAAGCGAAAATCGTTTACGAGCTATGATAGATGCAGAACCAGAATGCATCAAGTTAATTGCTAGAGATGGCACCCTTTTAGAAATTAATGCCTATGGATCGGCAATAATGGAAGTGGAAAGTGCTGATATATTGATTGGTAAACCAATTGATGCTGTAATTGTGCCAGAGTATAGAGCCGCTTTTGCCGAATTGCATAAAAGTATCTGCCAAGGTAATAAGGGGACTTTGGAGTTTGAAATCATTGGGTTTAAAGGCACTCGCCGCTACATGGAAACTCATGCTGTACCACTGCGCAACGAATCTGATGGTACGTTTATCCATTTGGCACTGATGCGAGATATAACCCAGCAAAAACAGGCAGAACAGAAAATCCGTGAACAAGCGGCATTGCTAGATGTATCAACTGACGCGATTTTGGTGCAAAATATCCACAACCAAATCTTATTTTGGAATCAAGGTGCTGAACGTCTGTATGGATGGAAGGCTGAGGAAGTTGTGGATAAGAATGTTTTGCAACTTTTGTACAAAGAGATTTCACCACAGTTAGAAGATGCTTACTTGAGGGTAATTAATACAGGTGAGTGGCGGGGTGAGTTGCATCAACTGACAAGGGAAGGCAAAATAATTATCGTTGAAAGTCGGTGGACACTGATCCGAGATGAGAATGGCCAACCCAAATCTATTTTGAGTGTGAATACCGAAATCACGCAGCAGAAACAACTGGAAGCTCAACTTCTGCGATCGCAACGTTTGGAAAGTATCGGTACTCTAGCTGGCGGTATCGCTCACGATCTCAACAATATACTATCCCCAATTTTAATGTCAGTTCAAGTGTTGCAGAAGAAATTGCCCGATTCGCAGAGTCAGCAAATACTGCAAACGCTCGAAAATAATGTTAAACGCGGCGCTAATTTGCTCAAGCAAGTGTTATCTTTTGCACGTGGCGTTGAAAGCAAACGGACAATTGTGCAAATTCAGCTTTTGATGGCAGAAATGGAGCAAATTATCGCTCAAACATTCCCCAAATCCATCATCTGCCAAATAGATATCCCCAAAAATCTGTGGTATGTCCGTGGAGACACAACTCAACTGCATCAGGTGCTGATAAATTTAGTAATCAATGCCCGCGACGCTATGCCCAATGGTGGTATATTGAGGATTGCGGCAGAAAATCTGGTGATTGGTGAACATTCTGCCCAGATCAATATTGATGCTAAAGTGGGTTCTTATATTGCGATCGTGGTAACGGATACTGGTATGGGGATGTCGTCAGAAGTCCAGGAACGGATTTTTGAACCATTTTTTACCACCAAAGAGGTAGCCAAAGGTACAGGGTTAGGACTTTCCACGGCGTTGGGCATCATCAAAAATCACGGTGGTTTTGTCAATGTTTACAGTCAGGTAGGCAGAGGGACTCAATTTACAGTTTACTTGCCTGCCTCAACATTAAGAAACACACATTCGCTATCTTCAGAACTGGAATCAGTTACAGAAGATGGTTAAAATCTCCAAAAATAAATGTAGAGACGTAGCACTGCTACGTCTCTACAAGGCTTCTGGATAACACATATTTATTTATAGCGTTTCTCCCTTGAGTGAACTACACCCGTAAAGGCACAGCAGCCCATTGGTGTCTACTTTTGCCACAGATGGCTTATTTGCTGGCTTTCATACCCGCCT
>CAZZZY010000053.1:0-15385 GCA_964658545.1 uncultured Acetobacteraceae bacterium
AGTCCAGCGCTAATTAAAGCAGAACCGCACAAGATAAAGACTAGGGACTTGAAAAGTAAGTCGGTATCGTACTCTTGCACGCGACTGATAATTTGCAGTGTTACTAACAGCATACCGCTCCAAAAGGAACTTCTGTTGCTTAATTTCAATCCTTCTTGAATTAGTCCCCAGGCTAATGTTGCAAGAAGTACATTGAAAATAAAAACACCAAGTTCATCAATCCGGCTGATAGTTTGATGCCAAAAAGGTACTAGAGTAATAAAGACAAGAAAGGTACTAATGACAGCAGTCGTGAAAATAACTTCGCGGCGCGGAGGGTTATTTCTTTGACGCAGTAGAAACAACCATTGCAATACCGCCAAGCCACTGAGAATCCCCAAATCGATGATCGGCAGAGAGTGGAACAAGTTTGTCAAGTTCGTTGGTTGATTATAACCATAATTTGGAGATTCCCAAACCCAACGAAAAGACAGAACATAAAAGACAACGCCAAAGCTAACCAACGCTAAATTACGGGACAGAAATTGAAACAACCTGTAATTTATGGTTGGAAACAGCAGATCATCATAACTCCAGAATAATGCAGGTGGGAGTGCAAAAGCAAAAGATGCCACCCAAGGGGCTATATCAGCATAATTCAGCAGTGGCAGAGGATTTAGGTTAGCTTGTAAGGAACTAGCAAAGACAAAGGCTGCTAGAGCAAAAATCCAGCGTGAACGGCAGAAGTAAGCTAAGGGGACAAACACCAGCCATGCTAACAAAGGCAGATGCTGCACCACTAGGCGCGACCAAGTTAACTCACCTGAAGCGTACCACAAGTCTTCTAATCCCGTCCAATACCCAATTTCCACGAGGACAATTGACAGAATTCCTAAAGAATTTAAAGACAAACTGAAGGCCATCACCACAACACCCAACCCCCAAGCGAGAAACAATTGGGAAGTTGAACCGGCAATATTGAACATCTGGGCCATCAGCAGCAAATTTGCACCGAAAATGAAGGCGCTTAAAATGAGCAATCCTTCTCCCAGTAAGCGTTTGCTTTTTTGTGGCTTCTTGCCTTCAGGTGTTATCCAAGTGTAAAAACCAGTGATAGCGATCGCAAAAAACAAACTCATCAGTAGAATAAATTTGACTTCTCGCGATCCTCCCTGCCAGTTTCCTGATACAAAGGTAATTATGCCTAAGCATAAAAGTATGCTGCCCACAGCGATCGCAATAAAGCGATTGCGATCGCGTGCAGCAGTTTCCAGGTTTTTAAATTGATAACGCTCTGCTATTTGCTCATACAGCGAAGAACTAATTAATCCTTCATCCCTCCATAGTTGTGCTTCTTTGCGTAACTTTTGCGGAAAATTATCTAAGAACATGACCTTCTCCGGTGCAGTGGGGTAGCTTGGCCATTGCGTTCTGAATGGCGGTCATTATATTTTGAGTATGAAGCCAAAAGCCTTAATTACATTGTTCTTCTGTAACAGTTTTATTTGGATTTTGATACAACCTAATTCGTAATTAATTAGCATCATATTTCATGTTGGGTTTCACACAATTGCATCTGTACTCTGATTGCTGAAAGTTATTAAAGTTATTATTGATATAACCTGATGGAAAAACCTTCTAATTTATTACTTAAAGTCTCGCGGCGTTTGTTCACTAATCTAGATGATCAAGAAAAATTTATTGAGGCTTTAATGAATCCTCAGCCTTTTTCACCCAGTATTCTTTGGTGCCAACAAAAACCAGATATTTCGCCTTTGGCAGTAGAAACACCAACCTATTGGCAACCACAATTTATAGACCGTTTATACCTGGGAGAAAAACCTGGTCAGCATCCCTTACATCAACAAGGATATTTCTATTGTTTAGATTTTTCTTCGGTGTTTGCAGCTACTACTTTGTTAGCAATTCCTCAGTCAGTGCGTTTAGTTTTTGATATGTGTGCCGCACCAGGAGGTAAAAGTATCTTCTCTTGGAAAGCTTTACAACCTGACTTACTTATCAGTAATGAAGTAATTGGTAAACGTCTGGGAATGCTAATTTCTAATTTGAAGCGTTGCCAGATTAGCTCTAGCGCAGTAGTTAATAGAGATTCGAGTATATTCGCCGAAATGTTTCCCTTTTCTAGCAATCTAGTAATAGTAGATGCTCCTTGTACTGGACAATCTTTACTTGCTAAAGGTGAAAAAGCACCCGGATGTTTTCATCCAACTGCTATTAACAAGAGTGCGAATCGCCAAAAGCGGATTATAGCTAACTCTGCTAAACTTGTTTCACCACAAGGCTATCTGGCTTATATGACTTGTACATATTCACCCGAAGAAAACGAGCAAGTTTGTCAATGGTTTTTGGAACGCTTTCCCCAGTTTCAGGCAATAGAAATTAGTAATTTAGCCAAATATCAGTCGCATTTAACTATAATGCCTTGTTATCGGATGTTTCCTCAAGATGGGTTAGGGGCTGGTGCATTTACAGTCCTGTTTAAAAATACTGATGAATATGAAAATGAGCATAAAGAAGTGGATTTAAATGCAATATCTTCGCTGTATGTGTACCAAAAATTGAAATAGTCAAGTTATTTACATTGGTGGCATATATTCCAATGTGCTTGGATTAAAATTTTATCCTCCCTAACCCCAATACGCTTAACTGAACTGTATTGGTCTATGACTGAGATGCAATTGGGAGGGCTGCCGCCTCTCGTCCCAATTACGAAATTAATAAAAACTTCCAATAATTAACTCTTATGAGTTCAAAGCTTTTTTTAACCTTTTTATAACCTAAGTTTAACCAAGATTTATCCGGTATCAGCGCTAGACTTTTGGAAATAAACATTATACAAAAAACTACACTGTAAAGGGTGCAAATTACATGAGTAGAAAAGTTAGCAAAGTGTTTAAACAGTCTGGGGTAATTCCTTATAGAGTGAACAATGGCAAAGTTGAAATCTTGCTAATCACGACCCGTAACTTTCAACAATGGGTGATTCCAAAAGGAGATATTCCTAATGGTATGAGTCCGCCCGCTTCAGCAGCTAAAGAAGCTTGGGAAGAAGCAGGGGTGATTGGGCAAGTAGACGCAAATGAACTGGGAACTTACAAGTACCGCAAAGGAGGCAAAATTTACCGGGTCAAAATGTATTTGTTACCAGTCGAGATGCTGAGTGAAGATTATCCAGAAGCAAATCAAAGAAAACGGCAGTGGGTAGAAGTGACTACAGCTATTAGGTGGGTTAAATTTAATTCACTTAAACGAATCCTGAAAGGTTTTTTCCAAGTGAAATCTCACTTTTGTGCATTTCAAGATGCTAATTAGCATATAAATATAAGTAGGACGACGCAAATAAAGTTAACTGGCAAAGATCGTCATTTGTATATATTTACGACTAGCTACTTATTGAAAAGCCCTCAAAGCAACATGAGGGACTTTCAATAAGTAGCTATGTTTAAAACAACTGCACTCGCTAATCAAAATAAGTAAACATTAGCCGGAAAGCATTATCCATGTTTACATTCATTTGATGGTGAGGATGAATTTATTTCTGGAGTGGAGAATTCGTTCTAAATCCACAGTAAAGATACCCAAGTTTTTATACCTACAATTCCATCAGCTTGCAATCCCTTAGATGTTTGGAAACTAACAACTGCATTCTTAACTGATTCGGAGAAATGCCCATCAATGTCATCAGTATATAAGCCAATATTTGTTAATTGCTGTTGTATTTGTTTTACTCTTAGCCCAGAATCTTCTAGCTGTAATTCTTTAAATCTATTCAAATCGGCTCGACCACTAACACCTGCTACACCAGATATATCACCTGCGTATTGATGCATTAGGTATTGCCCCTGCCAAGGGCCAGGAATACTTGGGTTCTGGGTTCCGTAGTGGGCAATCCATAACGGATAATTAGCAAAATCAGATGGATTGCCAAGTTGTTCCCAGAAACTGGGGGAAGTATAAATGATTGGTTTGATTGGTTTTTGTGTTTGTTGTAAAAGGGCTTTTTCCACCTCTGCTAACCACTGCTTGGCTGCATTAATCACAACTTGATTCTTTACGTTGTCAGTTACCTCTATATCCAGAACTGGTGGTAAGTCTCCTGGTTGTAATTTCCCCAAGGTTTTTAAGAATTCCTTAGCTTGCTGAACTGGGTCAGATGTGTGGGGGTGAAAGAAATGATAAGCACCCCGAATAACACCAACAGCTTTCATAGTCTGCCAGTTATGAGCAAAAGCAGAATCTTTGATGCTAACTCCTTCTGTGGCTTTGACAAACGCAAAGGTTTTACCAGAGTTTTTTACTGTCGTCCAATCTACTCTGCCGTCTTGATCGGCAACATCAATTCCTTGCATAAAATTTTTAACCTTTTTGAATAGTACAATACTGGACTTATCTGAGGCTCTAATCAAATTTATGCTATTTTTTGGATGTTTGAGCAAATTACATAAATTTACAAGACGGCTTGCACTGGAGTCACTCTGACTTTGCCTGTACAAGGCTTGATTTCTTCAGTGAGGGTAAAGTGCTGGTAAGCATTAGGAGGCGTAATTTCAATCTTACTAGACATTGGGCAGTTGTCCTGTGGAGAACTAATGTGGTTGTATGCTACTTGAAATGAGGCCTGTTTTCCAGGAGCTAGAGTTACTTCTTGTCGAGGTTGCTTACTCGAAAAATAAGTGCCCTTGGAGCGGAGAACTTTAACCCCCTCCAAAGGCTGATCTTTTGCATCCAGTAGTGCCAATCCTGGATAACCGTATAGGGTGCAAGGGGATGAGGAATTATTGGTGAAGGCGTAGGTGAGACCAACATTTCCAACGCCACCATCTTGGGAGACTCGGCGCACTGACAATTGGCTAGTTTCACAGCGCGTCGAATTCGTGGCAGTAGTGGCTTCTGGGGGAGAATTGTCTGTAGTTTTTTCACTAGGTGTAGGTATTGAGTTTAACACCGTCTCTTTCGTCGGCTGTTCAGTGCTTGCTGGTAAGGCTTGTGGCTGTTTTGTAACAGAGGGAGAACCGACACAGCCAGTTGTCACCGTAGTCAGGAGCAATAACAGACTGCTTTCCACAATTAGAATTCGCATATCTTTTTTTGTAGTTAACTACTTACATTGATGCTTCATATACAGTAGAAGTTTCCCAATTCAACCGAATTCAATATTATCTGTTGCCTCAATCAAAGCGCTGCAAATCCCTGGTTCACTCATCGAATGCCCCGCATCAGGAACTACTATAAATTCGGCTTCGGGCCAAGCGCGATGTAATTCCCATGCTGATATCATTGGTCAAACTACATCATAGCGCCCCTGAACAATTACAGCCGGAATATGGCGGATACGGTCTACATTTAAGAGTAATTGATCTTCGGTTTCCAAAAATCCCTTATTCAAAAAATAATGGCATTCAATACGTGCAAAAGCGGAAGCAAATTCACTCTCGCCAAACTTTTGCATGAGTTCTGGGTCTAAAAAAAGTCTACTGGTACTAGCTTCCCAAATTGACCAAGCACGCGCTGCTGCTAATTGAATTTCTAAATCGGGACTGGTCAAACGTTTGTAATATGCTGCGATCATATCATCACGTTCGGCGATCGCAATTGGTTTGAGATATTCTTCCCAAGCATCAGGAAAAATATAGCTAGCTCCCTCTTGGTAAAACCATCGCAGTTCTTTTTGTCTCAGCATGAAGATACCACGGAGAATTAGCCCTGTACAGCGAGAGGGATGGGTTTGGCTGTAGGCTAACGATAAAGTGCTACCCCAACTACCACCAAAGACCGCCCACTTTTCTATACCTAAATGTTGGCGCAGTTTTTCAATATCACTGACTAAATCCCAAGTGGTGTTTTCTCGTAATTCAGCATGGGGGGTACTTTGACCACAACCGCGTTGGTCAAACATCACTAACCGCCATTTTTCTGGGTGGAAATATTGCCGATAAAAAGGTGGACAGCCACCACCAGGGCCACCATGCAGCAAAACGATGGGTTGACCCTGCGGGTTCCCTGACTCTTCAAAATGAATCGTATGCAGGTCGGAAACCTGTAAACTACCTTCTAGATAAGGCTCGATCGCTGGGTAAAGTTCTCGCATTTTTGGTATTTTATAAATATTTATCTTTTTACTTTTGCCTTATTCGGTGAGTGTTTGGGAGTGGCTGCGATCGCTTCTTGTCGCTTTGTCCTGTCGCATCGAAGCTTGTCAAATCAAATAACCCCGATACCCATGACACAACCCTCCGTTTCCTTCCACATACACGGCGATCGCCAAGGCTGAGAATGATCACAGCATTGAAAACTTGGGCTGCTACTCCCGTTGGGATATCAACGACTCTGCTAGCTAAGATGGCTTTCAAAATGGCAATAGCATCGGCAATTTCTCAAGAAATTGCTCGGGCGTTGTGCTGGGAGTACCCTTTTTATGCAGCGATCGCAGCCATTATTATAATGTCATCTACTCATGGCAGCACCCTCAAACTAGGAATTCAGCGAATAATTGGAACTGTGATTGGTGCTATAGGTGGAGCCATTTTTGCGGTTGCACTTGGTAGCAATTTCTGGTCACTAGGACTAAGTGTATTTTTGACCATTTTTCTGACTTCCTACTGCAAATTCAATGAGGCGGCAAAATTGGCAGGGTATGTGTCAGTGATTGTCATCTCAAGTCACAGCCTATCTCCTTGGCTGTACGCCTGGGGAAGGTTTCTCGAAACCCTCTTGGGTATTAGTGTGGCGCTGTTGGTGAATAACTTTATTTTTCCTGCTTCAGCTGGAGTTGAACTGAGGCGGAATTTGTCGCAAACGCTAACCGATTTGGAGCAGTTTTATGAGTTGGTTGTGGACTGTGCGTTTACAGGAAACTACGATCGCCCCCGTGTGGATGAGTTAAAAACCAGTATCATTAATTCACTGACGAAAGGGCGATCGTTATGGCAAGAAGTGAAACAGGGAAAGACTTCTGAACCGCCAGAAAAACGAGTAAATGAAGCCTGGGAGTTTCTAATCCACAGGATTTGGGAACATATCTTGACAATGGAACATACTGTACTTGCTAGGAAGCAGGATACTTTCTGGCAAATTCTTGCACCTCAAATTACCCAAATGGCAGAGGAAACTGAGAGTGCAATGCTCACCCTAGCAAAGGCTGTAAAATCGCACCAACCTAGTTTATTTTTGTCAAGAATGGAAGTTGCACTTACCAATGCTACAGAGCAATTAAATCGATTGGAAGAAATTAAACAGCAACATTACCCAATGGATGAGATACTCCGATTTTTTACTTTCTTTTACACGATGGAAGAAGTGGGCAGAAAATTGCAAAAAATGGCAGGTACGCTGATTAACAATTGAAGAAGAATTCAGCTATTCTGAATGGGCTAAACCCTAGCTATCCGCTAACAGGAGCGATGCCCTGAGCTTGTCGTTGGCGTAGCCTCTCCAAGAGTTGGGTCAGAATCAATGAGTGGGGGATGTGAATCCCCCACTCATTGAAGACCACTAAATCATAGATTTAGTGGGGGTCTTAAACCCATTTATTCAACCGCTTTTTCGGTCAGAATACCCAACTTAATTCTGACGACTGACTCCTGAATTCTGTTTGATAAG
Source organism: uncultured Acetobacteraceae bacterium (assembly GCA_964658545.1). Lineage (GTDB taxonomy): Bacteria > Cyanobacteriota > Cyanobacteriia > Cyanobacteriales > Nostocaceae > Nostoc. The sequence continues at coordinate 7,600 of CAZZZY010000053.1, forward strand.
GACTAAAGTCCTGACTACGAACTTGCTTACTCATCAATTTAAACTTGACAAACTACTACCTGGGCATCCCTTTAGAAGGTGAAGGTAGTTCTCACTGTACCAATGATTGCATCATCGTTGTTGCCAGCAACTTGACCAGGATTTGTTAGCCAAATTACCCCAGGCGTGATTGAGATGTTGTCGGTTACGCGATACTTATAGAAACCTTCAAAGTGGTATGGCTTATCACCAGGGCTACCTCCAATATAAGGTTCAACACCTGCGAAAATTCCTAAAACGTTGCCCTTCCTACCTAAGTCTGGTAAAGCTATCCCAGCTCCATAACTCCAAACTTCAGCGCCATTATTAGCACGATTACCAAAGCCTGTGATGTCGCTGTAAAGCGCAAAGCCACTAATCGACAGTTTGTCACTAGGTTTAAAAGCAACCTCCAAACCGTAGGAATTACTTGTATATGGATTGGTACCACCTAAAAAGTTAGCTTGTGCAGTACCAACTACAGCAGTTGTATTGGCGGAGCCTCCATCGAATAAAAGAGTACCACTGCCATTATAAGCGTTGACGTAGGTTGCAGCTAAAGAGAAGTGATTGCCTACATTTAAGTTCAACTGTCCTAAAGCAGCATAGTTACCGTTGAATAAACCCGTATTTACACCAGGGTTATTCGCTTGAGATCCCAAGTAACCCAAGGTTAATGAAGGTTGGAAACCACCATTGCCTTTACCAAAGACTAAGTTAACGCCAGCACCAGAACCGCCACCAATCCGATAGATTGGGCTTTCGGAGGCAAAGGTAGACAAAGCACCGTTACCGCCATCAAAATCCTGAAAGTATGGGCTGACGGTAGGAACGTAATCGCTCTGAATACCTCCACTAGCAGCTATGTAAACTTGGGATTTGCCAAGGGGGAAGTAATAGGCCAACCAGTCTATAGCAACACCGTTGTTGGTGGTAGGGGAGAGGTCATAGGTTTGAGTCCCTTCAAATGTGCCATTTCGTAAATTCAAGGGGAGTCCATTACCAGCTGCAAGCCTAGTATGCAAAGTATCTTGACCGGTGAAGCTGGTTTGCAAGTCTAAACGCACCCTGTCTTGGAAAACAGTGTTGCTGTTGCTGTTGTTGCCAAAGTTGTTGGTGACGGCGAAAATTGCTTCACCCACCAGCTTGGTTGTAGTGGAAAATTGATGTGCTTCTAGTTCAGCAGTCCGTGCTTCTACGGCATCTACTCGACCACGCAGAGTTGCTAGTTCTGCCGAGAATTCCTCTTGCAAGCGCTGGAGGGTCGCCAAATCCTGTTTTGTCACCAAGTCACCAGTTGCAGTGGCAATCAGTTCATTAACCCGGTCTAAACAAGCATTCAAACCTGCGGCAAATTCATAACGAGTCAATGCCCGGTTGCCACGGAAAGTACTATTGGGGTATCCAGCAATACAACCGTAGCGCTCAACCAGGGATTGCAAAGCTTGGAATGCCCAGTCAGTAGGTTGGACATCAGAAAACTGAGAAACTGATGTGACTTGAGACAGGGAATTCTGCTTCTGGCCTTCGCTGCTGTAGCGATTCACCTCTTCTAAAATCTGATTCTCATCAGTCTTTTGGGCAACCAATAGCTGATTAACTTTTGGTTGCTCTGTTTGCATAGATGTTGCAGCATCAGAAGCTATTGGTGCTTCTGTCTGAGACGTTTTTGCCTTGATATTTTCAGACGAGCCTGCTACTTCAGCAGCCATGACCCTAGCGGAAACCAACACCGTCACTCCCAAAACTACTGGACTTAGTACCAGAGTTTTCCACAATAATAGATGAGACATTTTTTTATTTTCCTTTCCCAAAAAAGACCCTAAATCACTGGCTTCAAGAAAAAGAGAACAGGCAGTTATTCTACTTATTAGAAATCTTATCAGATTGTAGTAACTTTAAGTTATTTCTGACAAAATTTTTGCGGATGAAGAATCGTAAAGTCTTGAAGATTACTTGTCTGCCAAATTAAGAGCTTATGATTGGACTTCGCTCAACTTTGTGCCATTCCGGGACTTTATCTTCTTGTTTTTGACACGGATTTGTGGTAAATCCTTTTTGTCTTTGTAAAAGTAACAGATTTCAACTAGAGTTGGCCATATTTCTAGAGAACCGTGAAATTGGCTAATGACATCATCGATAATTCTGGAAACGTTTTGCTGAAAAAAGTCGGGTTCAAACCCGTAAAATACTCTCGATAAATTGTCAGCAAACAATTGGAGTGACTGCTTACGTTCTTCATTATGGGTAGATATTGAGGCTTTAACTACCTGAGTGTGAATAGCAGAGATTTTTTCCAGTATTTCCTCAGAATCTTGCAATGTAACCTCGCCAGAGTAATCAAACTTGATTCCCAGGTCATCCAGATGATAAACACTGCTCTTAATCTTCCTTTTCAGCAGACTGCATATTTCCTCATTAAAGAGTTCGCTAGCGAGAGGATTACGCATATAGTTATTTCTAATATGATTCTGGACAGCATCAACGTGTGCAGCTGCAATGCCCTCTTGCTGTATCCAAATTCTGTAGATATAATCTTCAAATCTGAGCCGAGTGGGAAAAAAGGGTGGTAAACCTAGCTGATTGTCGTATCCAGCAACTCCACAATCCATTCTCCAGTTTTTGTTGGTAATGACGGGTCGGAAATTAGTCAGAATATAAAAATCATTCAGGTCATTGGGACTGATTTGATTTTCATCATTGAGATACATATGAATAAAATCAAGTGTATCGATATCATTAGTTCCTGTGCGAAAAGTCTGGGCAATCTTGACGATCGCATTATTCAAGACTCTTCCCTGTTGTAACACGAGGCTATTTTCTCGAAAATAGCCCTTGGTGGTATTGGTTTCTAAATCCATCGCTGTATCAACAACCAATTCTCCAGCCTCGAAGTTTTCTGGTACTTGGCTGGCTTTTTTACCTAGAACATCACCAAAAGCCGTGAGTAAGTCAAAAGATTTATGGACATAGCCGCCTTGTTGGGTGGACTTGATTAATTTTCCTCGACATATTTCATCACCTGTTAGAGATTCTGGGCTAGTTTCAATCAATGCATCTGGTCGCATATCGTCATCTGCACTGACCATTAAATGACCAAGGGTATACATTAGTGTGAAGTTACGATTCCCTCCGTAACTAGGTCGGAATAAGTTTTTGACGAGTGATTCTAGCTTGCGATCGCGCAGTCTTTCATTTAAAAATGTAATAAATTGCTCTTTCTGTTGGGGCCCGACATAAAACACATCATTGACTGTCTTAGTCTGCTCTAAAAGTGGGTAATATTTCTCGTGGTTGACAATGCTGGAATCATCAAAGACGATAATTTTTACAGCATGACCATTTACCCAGAAATTCTCATCATACTTTTCGATGGTCTGTGCTACATCTCTCAATCGATGAGTCGGAATAACAAATATCGTCTCTTTTGGTTTCATAAAATGTGTTTAGGGTTCTCAAATGAAGTTTGACAAGTTCAAACTCTGTTTAAACGTTCTTAGCCAACCATAATAACTGCATCGCTGGATTAGTCAACTAAATCAAACTGATATATCGCTACCGATTCCCAGCTGATTTTTACTACTTTCCAATTGTTTCCAGAGTACTTCCAGTTGACGGAAAGCTTGTTCGGTAGATAGTTTTCCAGCAGTTTCTAAATTAGTAATGTAGCTAACTCTTTGAGCAAATTCTTGAAGGTTGGCATTAAATACTAGGTTCTCTGGCTTAACTTGACCATAGTAACGATTCCGAGGGTAGAGAAAGCTATTTCTGTCTTGATAATTGGGCTGTACCATTAATTTACTCCCGACTAATAACGATTAACGGTGAGGTTGCTACAGAACAATGGGCAACATCCCATTGTTTTTGTGAAACAAATAATTACTATAAAACCTGATTTTGTGAGATATTGGATAGCTGATTACACCGACCTGATATTATTCCATTTGGCAATACTGTTTCACAGAGAGTTATAGAATTACGACCCTGAATATCGTTATTTTTTGAAGCTTTGATTAAATTGGCGTGGCTAAGATTGGCATTTCTCAAATCGGTTCCTTCTAAGTTAGATGCTTCCAAGTTTGCCTTTTGTAAATCAGCATCAGCTAGTAATGTATTCTTGAGAATTGCTCCAGTTAGATCGGCTCCTTGGAGATTTGCATTCCGAATATCTGCCCACTCTAAATTTGCATATCGGAGATTAGCATTTTTGAGGTTAGCTCCCTGAAGATTTGCCGATCGCAAGTCAATTCTTTGTAAGTTTGCCCCGGATAAATTAACTCCCGATAAATTACAGCCAAAACATTTTCTGGTTTCTTGAAGCTGTTGAATTACATGCTGTCGCAGCAAATCATTACCTTGGTTAACCAAGGAAGGAGTAAGGACAAATGCCATTGGAATCAGTGGTCGGAAAAAGGGATTCATAAATACCAACTCCAGTCTCAAAGTGAGGAATTAAAGGTTATCTTTCTATGGCGATTTGGAACGCTTCAGCAATGGGCCCTAGAACCAAAACAGGAAAAAATGTCAATGCTCCCAGAATCAAAATGGTGGCAGCAGTCACACTGATAAATAGTTGGGTATCTGTATTTAGGGTTGCCATTGAGGGAGGTACGGTTTGCTTGCACGACAGGCTATCGGCTAGCAGTAACAAAGCAATGATCGGAATAAACCGCCCCATCCAGAGGGTAAATGCTGTTGTCAGGTTCCACCACAAAGCTGTCGGGGCGGGTTGGGTATCTGCCAAGCCTTCAAAACCGGAACCATTACCCGCCGCCGCCGATGCATACTCATAAATCACCTGTGTAAAACCATGAAAGCCAGGATTACTCATGCCTGCAAGTTGGTCAGGAAAAGCTAGGGTAATAGCACTGGGTAGTAAAATCAATAGTGGGTGAATCAGAATAATTACGCTTGCTAGGGTAATTTCCCATTTTTCGATTTTCCGTCCCAAAAACTCTGGTGTTCGTCCCACCATTAAGCCAGTCAGGAATACTGCCAAAAACATATACACCACTAAAGAAGCGGCCCCAGTGCCCATCGCTCCCCAAATCACTTGCAAAAACAGGTTGAGCAAAGCACAAAATCCACCGGATGGCATCAGCGAGTCGAACATACCATTAGCAGAACCAGTCATGGTTGCTGTTGTGGTGATGGCGAATAAGGCTGTTTCCGCCCAGCCCAACCGGACTTCTTTACCCTCCAAATTGGGCTGCTGACTACCCAACAGGGCATTGACGGCGGGATTCCCCTGATACTCTCCCATCGCAGTCACGCCAATTAAGACTACAAAAATGGCGAATACCATCCAGAACAGTAGGCGAGTCTGTTTTAAGTTACCGATGAAGATCCCGTAGGTATGAAGTAATGCTGTGGGAATCAGCAACATTGCTACTACTTGCAGCAAATTTGTACCGCCATTGGGATTTTCAAAAGGATGAGCAGAGTTACCAGCAAAGAAGGCTCCACCGTTCTCACCCAGCAGTTTGATGCTTTCAAAGTGGGCAATGGGGCCACGAGCGATCGCCTGGGTTGCTCCCTCTAAGGTGGTAAAATTGACTGGACCGGCGAGGGTTTGGGGCACACCACCCAACATCAACAACACCGTACTGGCGATCGCAAAGGGTAGCAGTACTCGCGTAATGGAGCGAGTCAAATCCACATAAAAGTTGCCCAAAGGATTACCTGTTAAGCCACGAATGAAGGCAATTCCTACCGCCAATCCGGTAGCTGGCGCAACAAACATCAAGAAACCCAAGGCTGTGATCTGGCTCAGGTAGGACATTGTGCTTTCTGGTACATAGTGTTGCAAATCGGCAGCAACTAAGAAAGAAATGGTGGTGTGCAGTGCTGTATCCCAAGTGGGCATCCCTAAATTGGTGGGGTTCAAGGGTAGTAAACTCTGTAAGAGCAGCAGTAGTAGCGCCAAAACTGCCATTGCTGTATTGCTGAATAACAGAGCGATCGCATATTCTCTTCCAGTCATGCTCTTTTGCGGTTCAATACCGATCAGGAGATAAATTAAGCGCTCTAATGGGTTCATCACTGCATCGAGCCAGGTGCTTTTCATACAAAAGACTTTAGCGAGGTAGTGTCCGACGATTGGTACTAACACCACAACTAAGAACAGGGTGAGGAAGATTTGCACAAAGCCTTGGAGCATAATCGGGAAGCTGGGCATAAAGCGATCGCCATAGACGGACTCACCTATTTAATCCTATAGTCAGAGCAATTGAGCGCTTCTTCAGTTAGAGCCGTAGTCGGGTTGACTGCACACTTTAGATAAGAGTTGTTATTAAAAAATTGGCAGCTTTTACAGGGATGTTGCTGTAAATGTTTGGTGCTTACTATTTCGTCTTTATTTTGGACTACATCTTGTACCGCTTTGCACGCGGATGAAATAATAAAAACGAACGTTCCCCAAACAATTATGAAGGCAATGTGGGCTAAAAACACTGCTACAAAGTGAATATCTCCGTCCAGTGGTTTTGTGTTATTATCTGTTGCCTTAGCTAGGTTAGCTTCAATCAGGGTAGACTGATGAACACTTTTTTGGGCGGATACATAAAGTCGGAAAAGCTCCGAAGTATGCATATTAAAACCTTTAGTTAGTCGAACTCAGATTCAGTAAAGTTAATCTAAATTAAACATCTTCCGAATCTAGCGAGAAACTACTGTTTTGCTTGGTTTCCATCTTAGGTTTTGGAAGAAATTTGCCATTGAAAATGAATTATAAGTATTGACTGTTTGTAACTTTTTTTCATTTGCTGGCTGATTGCTAACTGTTTCTGTATTGCTGCTATCATTCCAAAAAGAGGTAATAACTTCAATTTTATGAATCTGGATTAATCTGGAATACTTGAGGACAACGGTACTCCAAGCGGTAGTTTCTGGCTTCATCTGAGTAACCAAAAGCGTAGAAACTCCTGCTGCTAACCAATCTCCTTGTAATATGGGTGGAGCTTCAACAATCACAACCGATTCACTAGGAATACTATGACTGGCTCTAATTCTTTGCCCACCCATAAACAGAGTTTCTATAAAAAATATCAAATTCCCTTTACAGTGAATATCGCTAATTTCGCCCTTAAATTGGGTTGTAATCGTAGTACCTAAATCTTCAATCATCTTCGGATCAGGTGCATGATAAGAGAAGAAGTAAATGTTCATCTATCTAATAATATGTGGAATTGAAACTGTTTGGTACATCTGAGTCATCTAAATTAACAGATTCACTGACTGTTGGTCGAGCTTCCAACAAGCAACTGTTAAGGGAATAGTAAACAGAATGAATTTTCTTGAGAGTGACTTTGAGAGCCGGAATCATCATCGGATGAGTTGCTATTGCTAAAATGTAGTCTCCAGCGAAAATAGTAGGATTATCTGTTGCTGAAATGACTTGATTCTCTCTGAAAATTCCTAGAAAAACGCATTGTTCAGGCAACTGAACTTCAGTTAAATTAATGCCGCAGTAAATGCTATTAGCCTCGATTAAAACACCAAACAAGCTTGGTTCTAAAGTCTTTTTATTTTTTAACACGTAACATTTTTTAACTCTAATCTAATTGTGCAATATTTTACACAAAAAATATTTTTTTTCAGATATATTTTCCAGATATATAAAATGTATTAGATAATTAACTAAATGGCATATATTTAGAGATATAGCAATCCTATTTGAATTGTAAAAATTATCGAACCGCCTTCTCTTGGAGAGGCTTCCGCCAACGCGTAGCGTCTCGTTAGAGAAGCCGCCAACGCGCAGCGTCTC
>CAZZZY010000054.1:0-15356 GCA_964658545.1 uncultured Acetobacteraceae bacterium
GCTGAGGTTAGCTCCGAAGAGGTTAGCCCCGCTCCAGGTGAGGTTCGCCTCGCTGAGGTCAGGAATTATACCTAAATTTTTCTGTCTCCACTCATTCCAAGCTTGCACACCTTTCTTTAGCCGAGCATAATGCTCCTCATTAACCATTGCAGATTCTCCTTATGTCCTACCTTCTAAATCTTCTGGGGCATAACTATGGAGATGTAATTTTCAATTAACCTCATTTTATCTAAGCAGTAGGTTTGGTTTGGACTATAGCAGGTGTTAGGAGCGGCGGCAAGCTTGGCGATGCAGTCACCTATTGGCTCCGATGTCGGGAATTGTTAGTTTGACGATATCCAAGTGAAACAAACGCACAGCAACGATTAACAGCGTACTACACAGGTCAAAATGACTTCGAGCCGAACTAGCCCCAGATTAGCGATCGCCTTACTCATCACCAAGTGGTAAAAGGGTTCCCAAAGTCAACTTCGATGGTGCTGTAATAAATTTGTTAGTTTTTCTCTCATAGTGGGCATACTGCAAGTATCAAGTAAGTAGTGCCGTAGGCGAAATCAACCATTGGGGTGCGATGCGCCTCTTAATAAAGTAGTTCGATGGATTTGGCAGTGATGTTGTTAAAAGAAATAGAAAATTCAAATAAGGAAAAGTAGAGTGAAAGTTGTATCAGTAATGAATTACAAAGGTGGCGTTGGAAAAACCACCGTAACAGCAAACCTAGCAGGTGATCTTGCTTTTCGGGGATATAAAGTCTTACTAATTGATGCAGATCCTCAAACTAACTTAACCTTTTCATTTATCCAACCAGACATTTGGAGCCAAAGCTTTCCCAACTCCAAAACATTAAAAAGGTGGTTTGATAACATTATAGAGGGAAATCCTCTGACACCTTTAAAGGACTTGATCTTTGACCCGGAAACTGTGAATAAAATGTTAGTAGGCAAAGGTAGGCTTTCACTAATATCATCAGACCTTGGACTTATAAATGTAGATGTAGAACTTGCTTCTAAACTAGGAGGAGGCACTATTGGACATATTAAAAAAAGCTTTTTAAAAAACCATCAGTGGTTAAGAAATGGATTAAAAGAATTAGAATCAAATAATTTATATGACATTGTTCTTATAGACTGTCCCCCGAACTTTAATATTGTGACAAAAAATTCAATTGTTGCAAGTGATTATATCCTAATACCTGCTAAACCAGATTATTTATCTACAATTGGTATAGATTACCTTCTACGCCATGTCGAACAGCTTGTGAAAGATTTCAATGATATTATCAAATCAGATGATGGGATTGTTGATAAAGAAATAAACCCTGAAATATCAGGCGTACTTTTTACTATGGTTCAAACTCATGGAGGGCAGCCAATTGCTACCCAAAGGCAATATATTAATCAAACTAAACAATTGGGATTTGCTACTTTTACACGATATATGAAAGAGAATAAAACTATTTTTGGTAATGCCCCTGAAGCCAGTTATCCTGTAGTGTTAAAAACAGGTTCAAGTGATACAGAAAGAGAAGTAATACATGGTATTCAGGAATTTACTACTGAATTTATAACTCAAGTTAGCTTGTGAGTTTATTATGAACAAATACCAGTATTTTCAAAGAATAATAAATGTTATAATTTTGCTGTTAAAAGAGGTTCAATCCTTAACAGAGCAACAAATTAATGACATTGTAGAAGGAATAGTTACGGTTAAGATAGTCCTCAAATCTCAAAGCAGTAAGCAATTAAATACTCAGGTTAAAACCACCATATCAAAAGAGGTAAGCTCAACTGAAGAAGATACCAATTCTGTAGATGAACTAGAGGCATCTTCAATTGAAACAGAGATATCTTCAACCGAAGGATTGGAATTAAAAAGTGAACAGTTAAAAATAGAACAAGGCGTAGATATAGCGAAGCTGTCACCAGAACAAGTAGCTGAAACACTACGGAGCTTAGACACTCGTGAGGAAGGACTTCGGATTCTAACTGATTTTTGTTCCGCCAGAAAAGATTTGCAAAGTTTAGCCATTTATATTGACATCCCAAATAGCAGGAGAGATTCAATACCGACATTGCGCGAGAGAATTATAGAAGCAACAATCGGGTATCGTTTAAGGTCTAGAGCAATTCAAGGCGAACCAATAGAAAAAAAATGGCTCCCGACCCCGACACAAACTCCTGAATCCGACCTCATTGAAGCGACTCAGGATGAAACAATATCAACGTCTACAAAAGAACTAGATGTAGAAACTCTTCAATAAAGCCAACCTGACCAAATTGAACAAACTCATCTTGACCCAACCCCGGATGCATCCGATCGCCCTGCGGGTCGCAGTTAGTAAGTTTTAAAAAGGTTACACGCATCTCGGCTCAATACTTAAGCAGACATCTTGTAATATAGGTTTTCATATATGAGAAATAAACTGATAGTGGTTCTTGTTTGTCAAGGCTTACTAGGATTCCTTTTAGGAGCCTGTTCTAGTAATACTAGCAAGGATGTAAAAGCAGAGGTATTGTCAACCCCTGTGCCTAAGCAGCAAGAAAATATAGTTAATCCTACTGCACAACAAAATACAAGTAAAAATGCCATATCTTCTGATAATTCTGCAAAAAATGAGGCAGTTCAGGAAGAATTAAAAAACACGTTAGATTCAACTAAAACAAAATTAGCTTTAGATGAAATAAATACACAGCAAGCTGAATCTCAGTTTAAAAAAGTCAGGAATGATGTTCGCGCTGATGTTGAAACAGCTACATCAGCACGAAATCTTCTTATGGACTTAAAGCAAGCAGAACTAGATAAACAAAATAATATACTTGAAACGAGTCTTAATGAAATTGAAAGAAGTTTTGTTAATGAAGAAATTTCAGAATCTCTAAAAGCAAGTAAAACATATCAGGTAAAAAAACAAATATTAGCAAAAGAAATAAATATTAACCAAGAAGTAGTTAAGGAGATAGGGATTTTTAAAAAAATATTAAAATCTAAAATTAAAAATATAGATAACAGGATTAATGAACTATCGAAGAATAATGATGTACAGAAAAAATAATTATTAAATTTGGGTTTCTCCAGAACGAATCGCACTTGCACGTATCCCGGCTGAAACCCATATCCATCCTGTGCAGTTGTTCTTACATTCTTTTATAGGAAAAACAGCATATCTAATGCAGGCTTAACCTATGCTTGGCAAGGCTTTACGGGCATTAGTCATTGTTGAAAATCTGCACAAAAGTAAACCAAGCAACAATTAGGGCTAAACCAGTTCAATAACCCTACTATGCAAGGGTTACAGGCATTTTCGCCTGTGCAGACTAAAGAAGGTGCGATCGCAGTTGTGGGGGTGAAATTACTTATTAGAAGTGTGATTCTCTCAAGTTGAGTCCTCATAAGTAAAATGGGTGGCACTGTGACCACCCATGAACCTACCCTTTCATTATTTCCTCAAACTCTGCGATCGCACTTTCGTATTTCTTCCTTGCGCGAGGCGTTGCGTCCCAGAGAAAGCCGATAATCTTCTCTTGGCTCATGCCCAACTTTTGAAGCTTTCTAACCTCCTCTAGAGCCTGTGTAGAAGAGTAATTATGGCGAGTAAATGCCTTGTCTGCTTGCATAGGTTTATGAGTACCCCTTTCTTGCGCTTCCTCTTGGGTGTTACCTTTTTCCCAATGCTCTTGAAATGTTTTTTTTATGAATTCATTAATGGGTGTGATTTTTTCGATTTGTGTTTGCTGATCATAAATTGTTGATTGCATTCTTCTAGAGTGCTGCATTGCTGTTGCGGCTGCTTCTAGTTGTGCTTCAGTAACTCCTGAGTCTTTTAAGAAAGTTACATACATTTTTCTAAATTCTTTTGGGGCAACTGGTACACCAGTAAACCTATCAAAAATATTACAAATCCTGTCTCTCCAATGGATGTGGTCAAACTGAGTATTTAATCTTGAACGCCTAAAAAAGTATTGATGCTCACACAGACCTTCAAGATCCCTGTATTCATCTAGCCATTGTTCTATATATCCATACAAAAAACTTCCATCTGGAAATTTAATGTTTGGCACATCCTTCCAATATTCTTTATAGACTTTTCCTGTTTTATACTGTTGAGGAAGTAAGTGGATATACCAAAAACTTTCTTCTGAAGCAGATAGTTTATCTTTTGAGATAAAAATACCATTTTTGAACAAACCTCTTACTAAAGTTGTACCAATCTCTAATTCATAGTAAACTCTTGGTCTAAGAGGTGGAATAACAAGTAAAAAAGCAACTATTAAAAAATTTTGCAAACTGTCGGCTATTCCTGTTTTTCTTCTACTTTGTGTTCTTATTTGTCTTGTTGCTCTCTTTCTTAAATATCTATACTCTGTTAAATTTGCTTCTGCACGTAGTTTATCTAAAACCTCTAAAGCCTTATCCCAAGGAACACTTTTTGATGAATAAGGAACAACGTCAGGGGTTATTTTAGCTCTTTTTAGTGTGGCATTTTTTAATATTCTCAATTGTTGAATTATGGGGAGGGAATCGTTCGTTTTATACTCTTCTGTTCCGATGTAATCTTGAAAAATGTAATTACTAACAGAAATAAATGTACTTAATGTTATGGACTCTGTTTTTGGATGGGAAGAGAAAAAAATAAGGTACTCCTGAATTAAAGCTGAGTTATTTTTTGCAACAACGTTAGCCTTTTGCTTCAACTTATATGTACTTGTTATATATTTATCCCAATTTTCATCTGTACCTGAAAAGTTATGGTCTAATAATACAGACGGATGTATTATTTTTGTTAATGATAATTCTTCGAGAGGTATATTTTTAAAGCGATGCAGCCAGCCTAACATTGCTTTTACATTTCTCAAGTCTAAACCAATAGTTCCTTTTGAACAGCCTTCTTTCTTCCTGAAATTTTCAAAATCAGTCAGTTCTTTAACCAATACTTTGTTTAAATAGTCTTCTTTATGACTTAGCAAAGCATAAGGTTCTTTGCGCTTCAGCCCGTGATAAGAACAGTTTGGACTTGAATAAAAACCTTTGCCTTTTTTGAACCCAAAGCCCACATCGGTTATATTTTCTTGTTTTTCTAAAATATTTTCAGGTTCAGATATTTGTTTGCTTATTTTTAGCCAATCCAAGAACCCCTTTAGAATAGACCGATATACTCGTCTGTTACTTAATGAAATTTCTTGTTTAGATAAAGAATTTTCTAGTAAGCTATCTGCGTTATCAAGCAAACTTATAGGCTTACTTTTTATAAAATCCAAAGCAGAATTCAAATCTTTGTTAGTTGCTCTAACTCCGACTGGAGGCTTGCCACCCCATGCAGGTATCAAGAAACGCATAAAAACTGTATTGAGCATTTTATCAACGTTTGAGCTTAAATTCTGTTGCAGATATTCAATGTAAGCATCAAATATACTTATTTTTGATTCGTGGTTCATGCGTTATATAAGTCTCCAACTCACAAAAGTAAAATTTTGTCAACACGCCTGAACTAGATATAAGTTATTCTGTTGTCCAGGTTCTTATATTATATAACGTTTGGTGCAATTTTGTATACCCGACTGGTTATCTACTGCATTCAGTTAGTCCTTTTAGAGGAAATAATGATATTTCTAAAGTGGGCAAGAGGAAGCCGAGAGGGGTTGCGGTTTAGGTTGTTGTGTAAAGGTTCTGCTGTTTTGGTTAGCTTGAAATTCAACATCAATTGTAGAAAAAAGAAGGCATAGCGTTATATAAAAATATGAAAAAGCGTTATATAGCTTATATAACGCTTTTTCATGCGTAATTAATACGTATTAACTAAACTTATGAATAGCAAGACCCTTGGTTGATAAGCCTTTTGAGTTTATAGTTAATTTTGACAGCCCAAAATCAAAACACTTCAATTTTCGATAAGGCGTATTGACTAGAGACTTAAATATTAAGGAAATATCATGCCAAAGTTTAAATCACCCAAAGGGGCATCTAAAGGGGTAGCACGACGGCGAGGTTCGCCAGTTCTGTATGATGAACTGAAGAAAAAACTAAACCTCTCGCTGACCCCCACAGCTATCAAAGAACTGGAGAAGGCAGCAGCTAGGGACAACATTTCAATTTCTGAATTGATAGAGAGATTAGCTAGGAGTTGGAAAGAAAACTCTTAATCCTAACTAGCTTGTGCAACGCATATTCATAAATTTGGGTTGCACAATGTTAGGCAGAATAGCATCCATTTAAAGATAAATAAGCGTCTCCTGTTGCACAAGCTGTTGAACAAGAGTAGAGGCTTAACAATAGAAATTCAATTTATCCCGTTAAACGGTGTTGAACTTGTTGAACAAAATACTTAAAAGTGTTTTACAATAGTGTTCAACAGCGTTCAACAAATGTAAAACACTATGAGCCAGCATCTAGGGTTCCGATTCCCAGACGAATTAGCAGAAGCTATTGAACAAAGGGCAAAAGCCACAGGCAAGCCCAGAACTGAGATAGTAATTGAAATACTGAGTGCTGCCCTGTTGAACACATCTGTAGAACAATGTAAAACACCCGTTGAACATAACGATGAACGTATACAAGAATTGATTGACAATAAGACCCAATACCTTGCCAATGCAATGAACGAAGTTAAGCACTCCTTAGAGAGTGAAATAGAGGCATTGAAAACCCGATTAGCTGAACAGGAGATAAAATTGGGGGAGTACTGAAGGAGAGGAATAAAACCTCTCCTGCCACGCAACAGAAAACACGACGACCCATCGCGGAGCTACCCCAAACCATCAACTCAGGAAGTGCGATCGCACCTGAACCCACTCAGCAAGATGTTGGTTTCGTCCAGGCAGGCAAGCGATTGTCAAAGGAGGAGTTAAAAAGCAAGGTTAACAGTATCGCTCGGACATTAAGAAAGGAAGGTTTGGAATTCTCTGAAACTCTTATTAAAGAAAAAATCTTTGAGCTTTACCCTAACTCTGATGATTGGTTATGTGGGGATGCAAGGTTAGATGTGATGAGGGCAGTTAAAAAGGCGATACGGTGAATAAAAAAGCCAGTCGGGAATTCCCAAGCTGGCTTTTTCAATAATTTGGTTAGAATCTTACTTACAATTCAAACTTTTCGAGTAAATCTAATCTGTCAGCAATTAATGCAACCTCTCTGACACTCTTGATTAACATTCGCTGGTGTTCGGCGTTGTCAGATATCCCAAAGCGTTTTAGCAAGGATTCTAAGCCCTCTGGGATGTCATCTAGTAGCTGAAGTAACCTTGCTTGGGTATCAGTTAAAATTCTGGTTTCAGTTTCAATTTGAACTTTGGTTGCTACGTTGCTATCGTTTACGTGTTTATCAGAGTTTTCTGAACTTTTAAACCCAGGTAAAAATTCGCCCTTGTCACGGTCGTAGCCTGAAAAGTTCTCTAGTTCCGGCATTGGATACCATTGCATTGTTTTTCCAGAGTAAACAACTCTATCTCTAGGCGAATCACTAATCAAGCTTGTCAATTGTTCTGATTTCAGTTGCTTACCTAAGCAATTTGTACGCCACCAATTACCAATAGCCCCAATATTTGATTCATGCAGAATAGCAATAGTAAGTAGCTGTGAGCGCACATTGTCACCAAAACCTAAATCAGCTAACTGTGGGGCTTGAACCATAATCCAAATATTCCTGCCTCTACTGTCACCACTAGAAGTAATTGCGGTTAGCTTGCCCTTTATGAATGGATCACCCTCTTGAGTAAAGCATTGCCCTGAGCGCGTTCCTTCATTAATGATTACTAAAATCTTGCGACCTTCATTCTCACATTGTTTAGCCACTTCTTCATATTTGTGCCATACCTTTTTAAACCAAGTAACGAATTCCCAAGCGTCACACGACCAATTAGGAATGCGCTCTACATAATCAAAATGTTCGTGGTATCCATATTCTTTTTTGTCGTTTTTACAATCAATTAAGAATAGGCAGGTACTAGGCTTGTTTTGTTTTATCTTGCGTGTAGCATGGCTCACTAAAAAATCTTTACCACTCCCCGGCAACCCAACAATGAAGGAGTTTTGAACCTTATCAGCTAGATGGTTAATTATTTCAAATTGAGAGTTTTTGTTGGTAGCTACCACGTAATCTTGAGGTGTAGCTACATCATTCACCTGATTGGGTAGTTGAGCTACGTTTGCCCCCGGCAAGGGTGTAAATCTTGCAGCAGGAATACCAATTTGATTGTTAGTAGCTGCCTCCCGGATTGCATTCACTTGCTGGTAATTTACACGAGTGTCAGCCGTAACAGTGGCAAGATGACCTTGTAACTGTTCGGGTGTTGGGAAGTTGCCTTTTAGTTGAATAAACCAATCTAAAATCCATCGGTAAGCGTAAAATCTCTTACCTTGTTCAACCTGGGTCAAATAATTAGTTAAAACGTGGGATGAGTGCTTTAACATCACAAATTCATACTTCTCCATCGGCTCAAGGTGAAGCATTAAATCTGCCAGTTCATTTTTACCAGCGAAATATTCTTCCCTCGCTTCGCTGTCACCCATTGCTGATAGAAACTCGAAAATATTCCCTCTTAAAAACGGAATAGGTGCAAACTGATGCGTGTCGTTCAGGTCTTGCGCGATCGTCCAGGCGTAACCTGCCCCGGCAACTACTGCCCCAATCAGTGCAAGTGGCGAGGTGGCATAACAGACCGCACCCACGGCAGCAGCTCCCAAATTTAGAAATTTTGCAAGGTTCATCCCTGCCCTTTCTTCTTTAGCCCTTATCAATAGCTGGTCTTGGCGTTCCATCATCCAGCTTGCAGCGTTCCCGGCTTCCAGATGTTCAATGCTAGGGTAGTCATCTCGCAACTTAACTGTTTCTTTAGTTGTTAATATAGGTAGCAATTCCATTTTTAATCTCCACTGTGAGGTTAGTGTTATCTCATCAGGTGCAAACTGATGAGATGATTATTTTATTTTTTGGTCAACTTCCAAATTGAATATCCAATTTCGCCTGCCATCATTGAAGCGAAATTGTAGATCAAACAAGCAAGTATTTGGCTTGGGTTTGTGTACCTCCAAGGATTACGACCGACAAAGGTTGTGATGATATCAAAGACCCAAAAGAAAAGTGCGATCGCACCTCCGGTATTTCTCTCCCGCATCCCTGCGCGTTTGTAGTCTCCCCATAATGCTTTCGTCAGGTCAATATTGCCACTGGGTTTACTGCCAAGCGCATACTGTTTACTGTCCTCAAATTCACTTTGAGCTTGTTTAGGGTCTTTACCTCTTAGTGTTTTCGCCTCCATAATTTGCACTAATGCAGATATGCCAAATGAGAGCCAAAAGAATAAATTAAATGGCAGTTGTATCCAGCCTATCCAGCCTATCCATTCACTCTCAAACCAAGGGAATAAAGGCACACCTTGAAATAATGTCTGCCAAACACTATCGGTTGATAACAATGTTCCAATAAAAAATCCTAATGCCCCTAAAATCTTGGTTCCAGAGCTTCCAGGGGTTACGAATTGCGCGATTATGTGAGCTACGAAAGTGACGGGAATAGAAATGAAATCAACTATCCACCCCGCTAAAATCTCAGCATGATCACCTAATTTTTTAGGCTTCTCTGTCTTCTTAGGCTGTGACTCGAACTCTTCATAAGTCATTCTGCTTTTCTCCTTTTGACTTTTAACTCTGGGGCATTGTTACAGACATTTTTGAAGTGATACTTCCATTGCCATTTACGTTCTTGGATACGCCCTACACACTTACCAATTGAGTCATATACAAAAACGTTTTCATCTTCTAGATAGCCTGCTGTGTCTGGTCTTGGATTCACTTTGCGGTTATCCAGATATCCCCTAATTCGTAACTTTTGGTAGGAAGGGATAACCCCTAAATCATTAATTACATCGGCTGTATTTGCTCTTTCACTCGCCCTTACTCGCTCTATGTTTTCTGATTCCTGAATCGTCGTGGCAGCAGTGAAGGTATTGATTTGGAAAGGCAATCTCATTAACATTGGGCTAGCTATTAAAGCCAGCCCCGCTATTCCTAACAAGGCTTGCTTTTGGTATTTCATCTTTGAGACTTTAGTTGATTGATAACTGCATCGGCTAGTGAAAGATGTTCATTTATTGGAAGATATTGATTAATTTGGGCAATTAAATTTGTAATTGCATTGATTTCTTCTGTTGACGAATCACTACCAATCTTCTCAATTTGTGTATTGGTTAGACTGCCTACCAATGAAGTAAGAATGTAGAGCTTTTGCAGTTTGGTTAACTTCTCAAAAGTGCTACCGTATTGATTCTGCAAGTGGTCTAAAAATGTTCCGTCTCCAGGTGTAACAGCGCAGTAGTAGCCTATTGGCTTACTCATGATTATTAACTCCTAAATTATTTAAGAAGTGCAGCAAGAATTTCTTGAGCTTCTAGTTCCTGCATGAATGCGGCTGTATCAAAATCCGAGTAATCATCTCTCTGAGTAGCTCGTTCTTTTGATTTCTCTAACTTTGCGGAATTGGACTGATTTTGTAGTTGAGTTAATCGCGCAGATTCAAAGGCTTCTTTGGTCAAATGCTGTAACTCTGCTAACTCAATCCCATCGCAGGCAGCAAGTAGTACAGAGATGCGATCGCGTTCAGGAAGTTTATCTAACTGGGCTTGAAATTGCGCGGGAATCAGTTGGTATAGCTTTTGGTAATCTTCGCCCAATGCAATTGCTGCAGTGTGTTGTGGGCGTTTGCGGAGCGACGAAGATTCACTTTTGAATCCTGCTATTAGTTTGCTTTTATCTGGTTCAGAGGGTGCGGTCAATGCATCAACTAGTTGGTCAACCTGATGTTCATTTAGAACATCTGGAACGCTGTTAAACAAGGTGTTACACAGTTCCCGGACTTTAGCGATAGTTACATTATTTTGAGATGCGAATTCCTTCAAATTCATTTGTGTCTACCTCTAGTTGCTGACTTAAAAATTCTTGCTTACTGAATAACTTTTGACTTTCTACATCATTAATTAATGCCTGTTTGATGAGGTCTGAATTTTTGGTGATATCAATCGTGGTTTTGAGTTTCCAAAGAACCCAGCATTGATATTTTGAAAGCCTAAAATTAGTGATACGTTGGTTTAAAACTTTTGGGAAATCATCGTAATAATCATCAACGCAATCGAGGGCTAGGCTGTGGTAGTTGGCAATTGACCTAGACGTTACGCTGAGTAATTTAGCTAATGCTGCGCGAGTGGTTAAATCTTCAAAATTAGGTATTTTTTCCACTAGATTCTTGTTGCTTCATCGGCTTTCCTATCCATTCTTGCCATAACTTAACATTATATGTCATACTTGTCAAGTAATACCTTTGAAAGCAAAACTGTGATGTATAACACAACATACTGAAAACAAGGTTTGCAAAGATATCCCCAGAGTAGATACTTGTGGAGAGATACTTATGGGATTAAAGTTAAATGCGGATAGTTTTCGGGAGGGAGTTTCCAGGGTTAGGACAAAAAATTAAAGATTTAAGACAGAAATCTTCAAAGTCTATGACAGAACTAGCGGCGGCAGCAGGGATTTCTGTTCCTCACTGGAATCGAATTGAAAAAGAAAAGATACAAGAACTGCCTATAGATACTCTGAGAGGGATTGAGAAAGCACTGGAAACCGACTTAGGGGTTGATATCCAAGAAGAATAAAGAAATTCATCTGAACTTCAGTGACCTTGCCTGAAGCCTTCTCAGAACCAACTCAGTAGTTCTGGTAGCAGCATATAGATGCGCTGATTTTCTAAAATCCCTCGATCAAGGTGTGCTGCCCCAAGTTTGACTCTTATTTTTGACGATCGGCTGACAAATTGAAGTTAAAGGAGCTTTTACCGATGTGTTATAAAACACATAGCCCAGAAAGTGCGAGTTTTGTAAAGTTATATTTTTTGTGGGGTTTAAATGAAATTATTTTAAAATCTTATTTTAAAACTCTAAAAGCTTTACTTGATAGCAATTGCAGGCTATAACCCCTTTAAAATCATGGTATAATAAATTGCAATTTCAAGCAATAAACCAAAAAAAGCCGTGCGTTGCTACCAAGAACTGTGCTACCTTTTGATCGAATGAAATAACTTTAGAAAGCTAAGTAGATGGCGAAAAAAAGGACGACATTGAAGGAAAAAACAACAAGCTTTCGCTTACCAGATTGGAAGCTGGGAGTTCCTGAAATTGCTAAGAAACTCAATATTACCCAAGGTGAATTGATTCGCCGCGCCATACATGAATACGCCGTGGCAAAAGGTCTAACTCTTTAATAGTTCATGCAATCTATACATAAAAAAAGATTGCTTTCCCCGAAAGCCTTTACCAGAGGCGAGAAAGCAAAACAAAAAAATCAAATATCAAAATTTTTCTATATCAATGCTACCACGTTGATTGTAATTTTGTAAAATCTGTTTTGCATTAATTTCTCATTCTCTGGAAGGCTACAAACCCTCACTTAAAAGGTTTTAGCCATGACATACGCATCCACCCCGATCGCCTCATTCGATATTCGTATCTTGCAAGACCGACTAGAACCAGCTAAAGAAAAGAACAAGTATATCTGCCCCGTTTGCGGTGGGCATAACCTGTCCATTGTCCCAGAAACCGGAAAGTACAGTTGCTTCAACGGTTGTGATAAAAGGGACATCAGAGAAGCCATCAAACCTTGGGCTGAAGTGGTGGCAGAGAGGGCAGGGAATAATTACACCCCCTCCCCAAACAGGAAGGCAGTCAAAACCAAGACGGTCAAGCTCGAACCAACCCAAATCCCAGTTGACTCAAGTTTGGTGCTATTGACCCAGCCAGCAACAGATATTCCCCAGCCCCATCAATTAAGAAGCAAACGAAAGGGCATCCCTGGCAAAGCAATAGAAATAACCTATCTTTACTCACAGACACAATGGATTGACCGTTACGAGTGGCCAGACATCAGCAAGGAAAAAGGTTATGACAAGAGTTTTCGGCAATGGCACAGACTCCCCGACGGCACACCAGAGATGAAAAAGGGTGATAAACCTTGGGGGGCATATCGCATTGATGAAGCGATCGCCTGTGCTAAATCTGTGGCAGGAACCCCGGCGCTACTCCAGCATGAAGGTGAGGGATGCGTAGAAGTTGGTCGGTCGCATGGTCTTGCTGGGATTACGTTTCAAGGCAGTGGATGGGATAAAAATACTATCACGCCCGAATATCAACGCGCTAAAGATTCAGGCATAGGATTAATCGTTTTTCTTCACGATGCTGACGACACTGGCTTAAAGAAACTTCAGACCTGCCAGGACTGCGCCGATGAGGTGGGAATTGCATTGATCGGAATTAACCCTCACGACATCTGCCCTGGACTACCATATAAGTCAAGTGATATCAAAGAAATCTTGGCACAGATGGAAGTACCAGAGTTTATCCGCGCTCTTGAGCATGAGATCCACGCGGCTGTGGCAGAACGGACAAAGATAGAAGCTAGTGTGTCTAGTACCCAAAGCGATGAGACTGTAGGGACGAACTTCACCCAGCAAGCTTTTCATGCTTTGTACACAGATAAACGGTGGATTACTATCAATGATGAACTTTATTTTCACACCGGAAGCTACTATAAATTATCTCCAGATTCCAAAGAAAAGAAACGCATTACTGACTTCTGCGATTCCTACTCAATTGAAGACGCAAATGGTAAAAAGACTTATCCCTATGCAACGCCAAATTGGGTTGGGAAGGTTCTTGAGTGGGCAAAACTACGAACAGGAATTGACCCAGAATTAGTTAACCCTCCCGGAACAAACTGCACTAATGGAGTCCTAAAAATTCTTTGGGATAAAAAAGATTTTACTATTGAACTAAAACCGCATACACCGGAGGATTACTACACTTACAAGCCATTGGTTGAGTACAACCCTAACGCAGATGATACCTATTGTGAGCAATTATTATCATGTTTGGATAAGCCACAACAAGAGATATTCATAAGGATCGTAGCTGCCTCCCTTGACCTAGAAACTGTTAGAAGATTCAAGGGTAGGCAGGTAAGGGCATTGTTAGCAGTGGGGCTAGGGTCTAACGGTAAAGATGCTTTGCGTAGGTGTTTATCGGCTATTTATGGGGAAGAGAAAGCCTTTACATCAGTTCCCCTGACTGACTTCCAGTTATACGACGAGGGCAGAAAATTTAATTTACATCCATTAATGGGTAGTCGCGTTAACTGGGCATCAGAAAATGCCCAAACTTGTAGGCTTGATAGAATTCAAAGTTTAAAGCTTTTCATCACTGGGGACAAATTACACTATGAACGCAAGGGGAAAGACCATACAGAATTTAACCCTAATGGAATAGGTATTTTTAATTTGAACGAAACCCCAGCGATTCAAGGGGTACTGAAAGCAATTGAGGATAGAATTGCAGTTTTAGAGTTCAGAAAGACTTTCACTGATAACCCTGACCCCAGCAATCCAAATGAGTTAAAAGCTGATTCTCGATTTGTTTATGACTTGGATTTTATTAAAACAAGTGTAGCCCCAGCATTTCTAAATCGAATGATAAAAGGTCTGAGGGATTTAATAGAACAAGGCATAGATTATAGCTGTACTTCTGATGCTTTTCGCAATCTCCAGAAAGAGAACAATCATCTTTTTGAATTCATTGAATCCACAAACATAGGGTACGTGGAAGGTGGAGAAATAGCAGTAAACGCTTTATGGGCAAGACTGGAACAATGGTACATCCAGAATGGGACATTAACTATGGACTCTGACGGCAACAGGAGAAGCTGGATAGACCAAGCCCGACCCAGTGACAAGAATGTTAAAGGGGCAAACCAAGTTGCCCCCAGATTCTTGCAACTTTTCCCTAAAGCAATTAGAGGCACTAAGTACTGTAACATTGCCAAAAAAGACATCCCTATACTCAAAGGGATTGGCATTATTGAAATTACCCGACCCAGTTTGAGCGAAACCCGACCCAGTTCCGACCCAGTTGCCGACCCAGAAAACCAGCTACAGCAAGCATCCCGACCCACCCGACCCACTTTATCTGACTTTCAAGAAAGTAACGTTGAAAAGGAAGAGATGAAAATTGAATTGCTTTCTCCTCCAGTGCAAAAGGAGGAATACCCCCCCATAACTGGGTCGGGTGGGTCGGAAGTCTTAGCCAGCAATGATTATTGCCCCGGTAAGTGGGTCGGAACTGGGTCGGATGACTTAGAAAGTGGGTCGGGTGAATCGCCCAGCGAGGACGAGAACTCATACTCACTGTTGCAGATTGAAAAAGACGGCGGGGACATCGCAGGGTTTGTTGGTTGCCAAGTAGAAGTGCGATCGCTTAGTGGTGCGGTCAAGTTCGCAGGTGAGATGATTAACTACGACTCCAAGAATGGAATTGTGACTGTGGCCAC
>CAZZZY010000055.1:0-9831 GCA_964658545.1 uncultured Acetobacteraceae bacterium
TTGGAAGTGCTATACCTTCGATATTGATGTCGCCACGCACTCCTGTATCTAAATCATCGAGTAAATAATTTGTTACATCCAATAATTCATCAGCGATCTCAATGGGAACGCTGCGATTTTGGATTCCTCTGGATTTGGCGATCGTTTTCAAGGCTTTGAGAGAATTTTGCAGAGGTGTTTTACTAGCAATAATTAATACTTCTGAAATTCCCAGACCTTCTATGTGGGTTATGATGAGCGATGCCTCCTGTAGCAGAACAATTTAGACTTTTCAAACAACCTCTGATGGCAGTATAATCAAATACCTCCACCATTTATTAAGATAACTTTTAGCAAGCGTTCGTTAAGTGCGTACAATTTAGGTCGGTTATTACCCACATCAGTCAGAAAGTTATTAGTCAGAATGTAATGGTGCAATAGATTGCACTCTTACAAAAGCTAAATACAGAGGTAAACTATGTTTCCTTTTTGGGGTAATCCCTGTTACGGAAGCGAACCCATTTCGCACAAAGCTAGCTTAGAGCGGAAATTAAAATTCTTGATTTGGATACGAGATGATTTAGAGTCAAAACTGGCTGGCATTAATGCTTCTATTGATACCATTCGCCAGCAAATAGAACGCTCCTCTTCATCTGTTTAGAACTTAGTTCTTGCAGACATTTGTACTTAAGCCGATTGGAATTATGAAAGTGACTGGGCGCTGTTTAGGGGCTGCATCTGGTTTGTAGGTCTTTGTACAGCGCTCTGTCACTAACTCAACTGGCGCACAAAAAAAGAGGCAGTTTTAAAAAACGAAGCCTAGTTTTTTGTGCAGGTGGAACTAACCCTAAACAAATAATTCAAGACAGAGATAGAGTAAGCAGAGTTGATTAATATCTGGAAGTTATAGCCGTAATCGTCACTTCACGCGCCAAAACTTATAGAAATGAAAAATATTATTTCAATTGGTTGGAATAAGTGGTTAAAACGGCACAAAGAATCTATTTTACTATTTGACTCAATTGCTGCCGCTAGTGAGATTGCCCTTATGCTTAATGGTCAATGGGATGGCTGCAATGGTGTGATAATTTCTAAATGTGATGAGGTAGCTGTTAACACTGCTGCTAAACTTCAGATAGCTACATGGTGTTATGAAGGCGCATCAAAAGCTGTTTTAGACAGAGTAGCAACTGATGAAATTTTACGCCGTTATGCAATGGGAGAAAGATATTTTATTAATGCTAACTTGAGGTGTGCAGTACTTGCATCAATGAAGCTGAGTGAAATTAACCTAAGTTATGCCTCGTTGAGTTGGGCAGACCTAAGTCAAGCCAATCTCAGTAAAGCTGATTTAACAGCAGCAGACTTAAGCCAAGCTAATTTAAGTGGAGCCGATTTGAGTAAGGCATACCTAATGAGGACAAACCTAACCAAGGCAGACCTGCAACAAGCTTCCTTGAGAGGGGCTAACCTAAGTAATGCTAATTTAAGTGAAGTTAACTTCACTGGTGCAGATTTAATCGGAGCTAATCTATCACTAGCAGACCTGAGAGGGGCAAATTTTCACTTGTGCAATTTGAGTGGCGCTAATCTAACAGATGCTAAGTTAATTGAAAGTGACTTGGCTTTTGCTAGACAATGATCGCTCGCGTCTGGAAGCGATCGCACCCCACAAAATCAAGCGTACCCCTACGGGGATCTTGCTACACATAGTGTCTCGCACCAGAGGAAAACCAAGGGCGACACCGAATAGCCCGTCGTAGACATCGCTCCCTCACAGACAATTGTTACAAAAAAGCCCAGTCATTTCATAACTGGGCTTTTACGAGGATGTTTGAAAACTTTTGGGCGAATATAATTCACTACTACACTAAACTTAGTCCACGGAGGTGGACTAACGAAAAAGCAAGGTTTTTAACCCAGGTCGGTGGGTAAAGTCTCGTATAGCCAAGCTAGTGCGGTCTTCTCACATTGGGAGAGGCTAACGCCAACTCTTGGAGAGGCTTTCGCCAACGCGGAGGGTCTCCAAGAGTTGGGGGTTTCCCCCATGAGCAACTGGCGCGCGACTTCTAGTCGCCAAGGCTTCGCCGTAGAGGTATGGCAGACCGTCGCAAACATCGCAGGACTTGTGAAAAATGCAGGTTAGGCGCTGATAGCTTGTTGTTCTGATTCAACTAATTGATTGTGAGGTACATCAAATCTAATAGTACTGGCTGCCCAGTCTTTGAAATCTGGTGCTAGCCAGACTAACTTGCGTAGAATTTCATCATTCACCCACAACACCAAGGGGAAGCAAAACTGTCTCCGAAACTCATCTCGCATGATGTTGGTACTGATGATTAGTTGGTTAATTTCCACTACAGATTCTAAACCCCGTACCATCAAAGCTTCCGGTTGGGTAGCACCAATCGCAGTTGTAATTGCTGTATACAATGTGTCCGCCCCAGGTGAAAGCAAGATTTCGTGGATATCTGCTGATGAAAATTCTGTTAACACATTCAGTACTTGTTGTTGCCTGTCAACACAGTTACAACAAGCTAATATCAGTGAGAATTCCCCAGCAGAAACCATCATCGCCCTTGCCAGTCTCTTAGTGGCTGCTGTGCTGCTAGCTGTATTGTTTTCCAAATTAATTAAGCTGATCATTAAAAAATCCTGCTTTGAATTTTAAAAATGTCTGAATAATATTCAGTTATTATACCCTATCAACTTTTATTCAAAAGTGTTAGTTGGGTAATTTGGATGAGGTTTTTCTGTAATACTACTCATCGTCCGATCAAATAAGGATATTCTCTATTATCCCACATTTATAATTTAAGGAATAATGTAAAGGTAGCATTAAAATCATGTAAGTAAAAGATAATGCAAGTAAAAGGAAGCAAGTAGAAAATTAACAATTCAATTATCATCCTATTTTTATAGATTCTGGCATCTACCATTGGTTAAGTAATTATTTCTTAACACAATGTTAAAAAAATACTCAGTATAATTCTAGCAACAAAGATTGGGAAGTGGGAGAAAAGTTAACTGGCTATGACTTGTCTAGCGATGCCTACGGCGGTAAACTACGCTCTTTTAACTCAACAACTCGTATTCAGAAGTGCAATGTTCGAGTTTAGAGATCAAACGATCGCTATTTTTACTTAACAATTCGTATTCAACAGTACTACTAGGATGAAGCCGAACAGCTATTTCCAGTTCTGCGATCGCCTCTTCCAACTTCCCTTGAGCTTTCAGCGTATTCCCCAGGTTATAGTGAGCGATTGCATAGTTTGGGTCGAGGCGCAGGGCTTTTTAGTAGGCAGCGATCGCTTCTTCCAACTTCCCTTGATCGTCTAGTGTCCAGTGATAATCAGAATCGATGAAATCAGGGCTGATGAGCAATAAGAGGTTATGGTGTTACTTTTATGGAGAATTAATACTAAAGTGCCAGTTTAATAAACTGCTTAGTACAGCATTTCATTAATTCGTAGCGAATTCTTGGCGTACCTCTGCGCTTACCAATGGTCCCTCTGCGTTTAAATTTCCAGCCTCAATTCGCCACGATTTTACGCAAAGCTGTACTTAGTCGAAAATTGCTAAAGTTACCAAAACTATATCCAAGTCTAATAAAGCGATCGCCAAGCAATATTTCTAGCTACTCGAATAGTGTTGCCATGCTAACTTTGCAGCACCCACTATCCCCGCAAAATTGCCTAACTCTGCTGGCAAAATCTGTAAATCCGCTCGTGATAAAGGCTGCACTCGCTTCTCAATTTCTGCCTTCGCTGCTGGTAAGAAAAACTCAAAGCTGCCACTTATCCCGCCACCAATGACGATCGCTTGCGGTGTCAGTACATAAATCAAACTTGTCAAACCAATTCCCAAATTCTTACCATATTCTTGCCAAAAAGTCAATGCTGTGGGATCTCCTTGTTGGGCAAGAAGACCCAATTCGATAGGTTCCTTGAGAGTGCGGCGGCGAATGGCAGTAGCAGAGGTATGTTGTTCTAAAGAGCCTTGATTGCCACTATTACAAATTGGCCCATCTGGGTTGAATGAAATTAAACCCAATTCCCCAGCAGTTCCCTGATGTCCAACAAATAGTTTGCCATCTAGGATAATTGCGCCACCAACCCCAGTTCCTAAAGTTAGCAGAATCAGATTTTGAAAGTGGCGACCGGCTCCCAGCCAAGCTTCTCCCAAAAGAGCGCAGTTGGCATCGTTAGCGATCGCAGTCGGTTTGTCAGTTTTGGCTTCTAACCAATCTGCTAAAGGCACATCGCGCCATCCAGGTAAATTGATGGCGATTTTGGCGATGCGTCCTGCTGCATCGGCCGGGCCAGGAGTACCAACACCAATAGCAACAGTTTGATTATTTGGATCAATTTGCGCGATCGCATCTACTATCACCGCCAACACGGCCTCTGGGGTTGTGGGTTGGGGAGCCGCCACAGTCAAGGATTGCACACAAGTACCATCGGCTGTAAACCGCCCCAGTTTAATCGCTGTTCCCCCTACATCAATACCAATTACTTGAGAACTCACCACTTTACAATCCTCAGACCAAGCCGCAAATTTTCGGTTTCAAAAGCATTGATTCATCCCCGTTCTGTTCGCGCATCTTCTCCCAAGGGCAAAAGACGTGCAGCTTTCAACTCCGATTTCTGTAAATTAGCAAAAGTCGTGGTGCGGAAATTCGATTGCTCCTGCCAAGCTGTAACTGGCGCACCTCTTAAAATGCCAGCCAGGGCAACAGAAAGGATAAACCCGCCAGTCGCGGCGGCAATTAACGTCAGGTTATCTTTCACACAAATCTCTCCAGTTATTAATTACTTAGTTATTAGTGATCAATAATCAGCCCATTGACTGATAACTGTCCACTGTTAACTGCTATTTTCGGATTCTATTTTCTCTCCGTAATCGGGGATTGACAAATTCGTTTAACCCTTCACCAAGTAGTGATAACCCTACCACCATGCAGGTCATAGTTAAACCAGGGAAAAGTGTAGTCCACCAAATACCAGTAGGGAGAGCTTCTAAGGCTTGTTTTAAATCATGTCCCCATTCTGGCACTTCTTCGGGAAGTCCTAGCCCCAAAAAACCCAAACCGCCCAACACCAAAATTGCATCAGCTGCGTTGAGGGTGAAGAGGACGGGTACGCTTTGAATGACGTTGAAAAACAGATAACGAGAGAGTACAACCCAAGTGGAAGCACCCATTGCTTGAGCCGCTTCGATGAACACTTCCGTTTTCACGCTGACGGTGTGGTTACGAACAACGCGGTAATATTGGGGGATGTAGGCAATGCTAATCGCGATCGCTGCATTTAATATCCCACGCCCCACTACAAACGCCAGCGTCACAGACAGCAGTAGCCCCGGTAGAGTGTAGATGCTATCCATAATAAACAGCAACACTTTATCCAATTTACCGCCGAGATAACCACTCAGCATCCCCAAAGGTACACCGATAATCATACTTAACGCTGTTGCCAAAATCACCACCAGCAAAGCAGCTTGAGCGCCGAACAATGTCCGGGAGAACACATCATAGCCCAAGCGACTAGTACCAAACCAATGTTTAGCTGAGGGTGGCTCGTGAATTGGATTAGAAAGAAAATCTTTCGGGTTTTGCAACCATCCCCAAGCCTGGAATAGGGGAGCGAAGAATGCTAGGAAGATGAAAAATAGGGTAATGGCTAACCCGATGAGCATGAGTTTTTGGGAAAGATTGGGACTTATGCCAAACTGTAAAAATGTGGGTAGTCGCCGTTTTGTAATGGCCATGTGCGATCGCCTGGAGCAAAGCTTGATACGCTGACCATTTTACATAAACCAAGAGTCATAATTCAGAATATAGGAATCCGGTTTGATTTGGAGAAAAATCTAAGTATGTGTAGAGGAGCCAGTGCGTTGCGGAGGTTCCCTTCGTTGTAGCAACTGGCGTTGTGTAATCGCCGAGAGTCCGGCACCCAAGCCAAATGATGTGCGTTAGCCTATAGCTAACGCACCTTACGTATATTTCAAAAATCAAATATGAGTCCTATATGAAGGAAGCAGCACTTACTGAAGAAGCAAATGCTTCGGGAGAATTAGCTTGAAGTCCGGCTGAAGACTCGATAGTATAGCGACGTACTGGTTTCCTTCAAGGGAAAGAGCAGATAGGTGAGTGGGTTTATTGTCACAATAATATTTCGGAAGTCTCGCCGTGCCAAAAACAAAATAGCACGAGCAACTTGCTGTGCAGACATGACTCCATAAGGATTGAGTTGACTTTTAAACGGGCCAAGAATTAACTTGCGAATTACACAATTCCCGTCCAATCGCTTGAGGGTAACAATATCTCCTAGCGCTCGTTTGCTAAGTTCATAAAGCGGACTCAGCGCTGGAGAAACCTCAGCCTCAGAAGTGTTTACCCAAATTTCCTTTGTTGCTTTTGCTTGTGGGCCTGTTACAGTTGTCAAAAATATATCCATCAGCCGTAATGCTGAAAAAGTATTCACCTCGTATGAGGAGTTGATGTCCTGCGATGTGCGGCTGGTGTAGACATTGACTCCGTGGTTGATAATTAAAATATCTACTTTCTCTAAACTATCCCTCAAATTAGCTTCATTACCTAACTGCCAAGGAACCACCTTCACCCCAACTTGCTCTACTAATTTTTCTGGATTAGTGGTTAATGCCACGACTTTAGCATTATTCTTTACAAGTTCAGCCGCCAGCGCTTGTCCTAATGCTCCTGATGCTCCGGTTAAAGCGATGGTTTTCCCCTTGAGAGACAGTCCTGTACCAAGAATTTTATCCACTAAAGGAAAGACACCACTATAGTAAGCGTTGACATCATCAAAATGATGCCGCCAATGGTAAGACCGATTCACCCACCAAATGGATGGAATTGTCTCTAAAGGGCCGGGTAGGTGGTTGTAGTCTGTATCAATTTTTCCCTGAAAATACCGCCCAGACGCACCATACAAAAAGGTGCAAGCATAAACTACTCCCAGCCATAACCCCTTATGCTGGACAATTAAGGTAATAACTAATAAGATTACCAGCAGTAGACTCGATTCTAAAATGTCGTGATAGAGTTGGGATTCTTGATAAACTTTCAGGGAAACTATCGATAAATCCCGACGATAAGCCATGTGGTGCTTGTTATGCCATTTAGCAAGCCAATTGACTTGGTGACACAAAGCATGGTAACTGTCTCTCAAGACCTCAGCAAGTAAAAGTGAAAAAAGTCCCCAACTAGCAAACTGTAAGCTGGCATTTAGCCACACCCAATTAATTTGTAATGTTGCCTCAATTCCAATCAAGTTTTCAGCTAGCATTTTTATCATATTTTCTTTATGGCGTTTCCTAAGCAACTGAGGTACACCCAAATCTAAATGGGGTTCTCCGAGAAGATGTTATATCATGTCCGGTTAATTAGTAATGATTCCCACATCTGTGCAAAAACCGGAAAACCCTCTTTCCCCCAGCAAGAACTGCGGTCTTTATGATCAGTCCTTAAACGGACATGATATCAGACCCCTTTGATGGATTCCTCAATACAGGTTAGGATAATCCATCAATTAGTTTAGATAGAGGAAAAACCTCAAGAACACCTAATCGCGTTAAAACACGGAAATCACCCAAATTGATATCTGGGCAGTTTTGAGAGGAGTTTGCTACTCTACTATCAATTGTTGTTTTTCTTCTAGCTAGAGGAAATTTTTGACTCAGTAAATAAAGTTATCGACCCTTGAATAAGCTACTCTTTACAGGTAAATCTTTTCGTTTTATGGCTTTTGTCCTACCACTAATCATCTGGTGGGGATACAAAGAAGTACAAAACCAGTTTGTACAGCCGCAAGCAGT
The DNA here is from genome assembly GCA_964658545.1 of uncultured Acetobacteraceae bacterium. Lineage (GTDB taxonomy): Bacteria > Cyanobacteriota > Cyanobacteriia > Cyanobacteriales > Nostocaceae > Nostoc. The sequence continues at coordinate 7,819 of CAZZZY010000055.1, forward strand.
TGTAGTGTTGGGTGGTTCAACGAGACGTTTAGAGCGAGAAAAGTTTACAGCTGAATTTGTCCGCCAGCATCCAAATATACCAATTTGGATTACTGGGGGTAGTCCACCTACATTCACCCAAAGAGTGTTTACTAAAGCTGGTGTTGATCCCAAACGTTTACACTTGGACTATGAAGCTGTGGATACAGTTACTAATTTTACTACGTTAGTGGATGATTTGCAAGCTCGCGGCATCAAGAGCGTTTATTTGATTACTTCAGACTTCCACATGCGCCGGGCTTGTGTCATCGGCGAAATTATTTTGGGTAGTCGAGGTATTTATTTAAAACCAGTGCCAGTCCCTTCAAAAAACCCCCCTGAATCTATCGAAAAATCTATCCGCGATGGAGCTAGAGCAATAATTTGGTTAGCAACTGGTTACACTGGTGTGGATGCAGCTAAAAATAAACGGTAAATCATCAGTGGGAATTTGCTTGATCTTGACGGAACTCAATATAGGCAAATTTAGACAATTAATGCCAATAATCGTGATACTAACTAAGGTAGTAATAGACACATGGAACTATAATTATCGAAAAACTAGCGCAACAACAACCCTCACACAACACAAGACAAAAACCAATTAACGATTTTGGCTCATTTGGTTGATTGGTAAATACTTTGCGTCCACAAAAATTTCGAGCGGCGGCTTGGGTAACTCAAATTTATCTGTGTAGTTCGGAAAAAAAAACGCACCAATTCCCTCCACAATTTGATACCCTAGCTTAAACAGATTTGAGAAAAGTTAAAGCGTGGAAATTCAACTTGGGCGGGGAAAAACAGCTCGCAGAGCCTACGGAATAGATGAAATTGCTCTAGTCCCCGGTAACAGAACAATAGACCCCAGTTTGCCAGATACTAAATGGCGGATTGGCAATATTGAGCGAGAAATCCCGATAATTGCTAGTGCGATGGATGGCGTAGTAGATGTTCGTATGGCTGTACGTTTGTCACAGTTAGGAGCATTAGGTGTCCTCAATTTAGAGGGTATTCACACTCGCTATGCTGACCCAGAGCCAATATTAGATCGGATTGCCTCTGTGGGGAAAGATGAATTTGTTGCCCTGATGCAAGAACTCTATGCCGAACCAATAAAGCCGGAATTAATTGAAAAACGTATTCAGGAAATTAAACAACAAGGTGGCATTGCGGCGGTGAGTGCAACTCCAGCGGGTGCAAGTAAATATGGTGAGGCGGTGGCAAAAGCTGGGGCAGATTTATTTTTTGTGCAGGCTACGGTAGTTTCTACTGCACATTTGTCACCAGAGTCTGTAGTACCACTTGATTTAGCAGAATTTTGTCGTTCCATGCCCATCCCCGTGGTATTGGGGAATTGCGTGACTTATGAAGTCACTTTGAATTTGTTGAAAGCTGGTGCAGCTGGGGTACTAGTGGGAATCGGCCCTGGTGCTGCTTGTACGTCCCGTGGGGTATTGGGTGTGGGTGTACCACAGGCAACTGCGATCGCAGATTGTGCAGCAGCACGAGATGATTACTACAAGGAAACTGGCAACTATATCCCCATCATTGCTGATGGCGGTTTAATCACCGGTGGCGACATTTGTAAATGCATCGCCTGCGGTGCCGATGGTGTAATGATTGGTTCTCCCTTTGCTAGAGCCGCAGAAGCTCCAGGACGAGGTTATCATTGGGGTATGGCGACTCCTAGCCCAGTCTTGCCCCGTGGCACCCGTATTCGCGTTGCCACTACCGGTAGCTTAGAGCAAATACTCATTGGCCCAGCAGGACTAGATGATGGCACTCACAATCTTTTAGGAGCCTTAAAGACAAGCATGGGCACTTTAGGAGCCAAAAATATTAAAGAAATGCAGCAAGTGGAAGTTGTGATTGCCCCTTCCCTGTTAACCGAGGGCAAAGTTTACCAAAAAGCTCAACAATTAGGTATGGGGAAATAAAATTTGGGCATAGGGCATGGGGCATGGAGCATTAGTTATTCTTCCTCATCCCCCTCAT
>CAZZZY010000055.1:9841-15309 GCA_964658545.1 uncultured Acetobacteraceae bacterium
AATTCCCAATTCCCAATTCCAATTATTCAATAAATTTTTCCAGCCCCCAAACAATTGCTGGAAAAATTCTATATGTCGCCTACAATAGAGATAGCGGAGACGCATGTTTCCGTTCACTCCTCACACCACACTCCGCCCGGACTACTGTTCGGGCGGTTCCTTATGTTTGTAAATAAATTCTAGAGCTTCTTTGCAAATGTACATCCTCGCACTTCCAGGCTGAGGTTTTTGCTATGGTAGAATTTTCACCAAGCTCAGATATTATTGGCGAAGGTTTTAGGCATGTCAGCAGCTGCACAAGTTACCGATTCTAGTTTCAAGCAAGAAGTACTCGACAGCGATGTACCCGTTTTAGTTGACTTTTGGGCACCCTGGTGTGGACCATGCCGTATGGTAGCTCCTGTTGTCGATGAAATCGCAGTTCAGTACGAAGGTCAAATAAAAGTCGTGAAAGTCAACACTGATGAGAATCCCAATATTGCTAGTCAGTACGCCATCCGCAGTATTCCTACATTAATGATTTTTAAGGATGGACAAAAAGTCGATATGGTGGTAGGTGCTGTGCCTAAAAGTACATTAGCTTCCACTCTCGAAAAGTATCTTTGAAACTCAATCGGCAATAAAATCCTCTTGAGTTATCGATTTTTTTGTAACTTTAGGTTAATTTTTATAAACAAGTTTGAGAGGCGCAAATTTCTCGTCTCCCGAACTTGTTTACATTTGTATACAGTTTCCGATTCGGAATATTCTTAGGAGTTTTCTAGCTCAAAAACAACTCTTGATAGGGTTTTATAATCACATGAGGTATATCATAGTCTCCTCCTCGCTTGCAGTTTTTGTACCTCACAAGGGCCGAGAACCGCTATAATTCCTGACTTCCATAGATGTTGAAGTAGCGATATATTTTGATAATCTATCTTCCATAAATCAACTGTTCGTTGTTGAATCTATCTATGAAGTCTTATTTAGCCGCCGCTATTCAATTGACAAGTGTGCCCGATCTACACAAAAATTTGGCTCAGGCAGAAGAATTAATAGAGCTTGCCGTGGGTCAAGGTGCCGAATTAGTAGGTTTGCCAGAAAACTTTTCCTATATGGGAGAAGAAAAAGACAAACTCGCACAAGGGGATGCGATCGCTATTGAAAGTGAAAAATTTCTCAAAAAAATGGCTCAACGCTTTCAAGTTACGATCTTAGGCGGCAGCTTTCCACTTCCCGTAGATAATACAGGCAAAGTTTATAACACCACTCTACTTATCGATCCAAGCGGCCAAGAACTTGCCCGCTACTACAAAGTACATCTATTTGATGTTGATGTTCCCGATGGCAACACCTATCGGGAATCCAGTACTGTTGTGGCTGGTACGCAACTACCCCCTGTCTATTTATCAGAAAAATTTGGTAATCTAGGGCTTTCTATTTGTTATGATGTCCGCTTCCCCGAACTGTACCGTCATTTGGCAGATAAGGGAGCCGATGTTATCTTTATTCCCGCCGCCTTTACCGCCTTTACTGGCAAAGACCATTGGCAAGTACTACTACAAGCCAGAGCCATAGAAAATACCGCCTACGTCATTGCTCCTGCCCAAACAGGCAATAACTACGCCCGCCGTCTAACCCACGGACACGCCGTTATTATTGACCCTTGGGGTGTAATTTTAGCCGATGCTGGGGAAAAACCGGGAATTGCGATCGCAGAAATCAAGCCCACTAGACTCGAACAAGTCCGCCGTCAAATGCCCTCTTTACAACATCGGGTATTCTAGGGGTTAGGAATTGGGAACTAGGAACTGGGGATTGGGGAATAGAAAGACAAAGTAAAAATCTTCCCAATGCCCGTGAACAGTGAACAGTTGACAGTGAACAATTGGGAAACTCTGACCCAATCAGCAACTCCAGTCAAATGCCCAATTCCCATTAACAGAATAAAATAAAAAACCGGGTAACTACCCGGTTTATGCCAATATTTAGAATCCTCAGTCTTTTAGGAGCATAGCAACACTGTGCCCCTATTTATTATTTGTCAAAATTAAACTTTAGCAGCAGCTTTAGTAACAACGTTGAGTTCACCTTTAGCATACTTAGCAGCAAAATCTTCCAAAGAAATTTGCTTAATCTTGCTTGCATTACCAGCTGTGCCAAATTGCTGATAGCGTTCAGCACAAACCTTCTGCATATATGTAATAGAAGGCTTGAGGAAGTGACGGGGGTCAAACTCCTCTGGTTTTTTAGCTAAAGCTTCGCGTACAGCAGCAGTAATAGCCAAACGATTGTCGGTATCGATGTTTACTTTGCGTACACCACTCTTAATACCTTTTTGAATTTCTTCTACAGGTACACCGTAGGTTTCAGGAATTGCACCACCATACTGGTTAATCAGTGCAAGTAAATCTTCTGGTACAGAAGAGGAACCGTGCATTACCAAGTGGGTGTTGGGCAAACGGCGGTGAATTTCTTCAATGCGGCTGATGGCCAAAATTTCACCAGTCGGCTTGCGGGTAAACTTGTAAGCACCGTGGCTTGTGCCAATGGCAACAGCCAAAGCATCTACTTGGGTTGCTTCTACGAAGTCAACAGCTTCATCGGGGTCGGTTAGTAATTGTGAGTGGTCGAGTGTACCTTCAAACCCGTGACCATCTTCAGCTTCACCGGCACCAGTTTCTAGAGAACCCAAACAACCGAGTTCACCTTCAACACTGACACCCAAAGCATGAGCTACGTTTACAACTTCGCGGGTAACATTGACGTTGTACTCGAAGCTAGCGGGAGTTTTAGCATCAGCTTCTAAAGAACCATCCATCATGACGCTGGTGAAGTTGTTCTTAATTGCTGAGTAGCAGGTAGCAGGCGCATTCCCATGATCTTGGTGCATGACAATGGGAATATGAGGATAGGTTTCTACCGCCGCCAAAATCAGGTGGCGGAGGAAGTTTTCTCCTGCATAGGCACGAGCGCCACGAGAAGCTTGCAAAATTACGGGGCTATCTGTCTCGACAGCAGCCTTCAGGATTGCCTGAATCTGCTCCAAATTGTTAACGTTGAAAGCTGGGATGCCGTAACCGTTTTCAGCTGCATGATCCAACAGCAGCCGCAGTGGTACAAGCGCCATAGATAGTCCTCCTAATGTGGTTGTCAGCTAGTCGGTCTGAGAAAAGCGTAACTATTACGCTAAATCTTAAGAGTTTTTTCAACTTATAGGAAATTATAACCAGTGTGGTGTATCTATGTTGAAAAAGTTTACGCCATAGTTACTATAAATATGTTCTATACTGCTGTATTATGCGCCATATTTTCTCTGTGTCGCTGTACATTTAGTTACCCTACAGATAGTAGCTCTGGTAGCCCAGTATCCCAAATGCTCATGTTGAAGCGATCGCTTCAACTTAAACCCACTAACTTCTGACAAATGCTATCAGGGTGTTTTTCCCTAACTATTGCATTTGGGATGAAACTATGCGTAATTTACATAAATTAACGTGAGTGTCCAACGGACACTCACATTAAATATAGCGTAGCTTGCTTCCGCGTTCGCGTAGCGTCCCGTAGGGAAGTGGTAACAGACTTGTACTGAGCGTAGTCGAAGTACAAGTCTGTTAAGCTAATCGTCCTTTAAATTGCACTATTTTCAGGGTAATAAAAGCTGCAAACCCTCTCCCTTGCCCCCTGCCCCCCTGTGGTCTTGTGTAAATTAAATGCTTAACAACTTACCACCGCAGGTATCGCTATCATCAAAATTATTCACTGGACAATAACCGAATGTTCGTTTATTATAGAGTTTATGAGGCACAAAGATGACAAAAAAAATCGAGCCATCTGTGATGCGGCAATCGAACTGATTACTGCAAATGGTTTTGCTGATACTTCGATGTCGAAAATTGCCAAAACCGCGAATGTTTCGCCCGCGACGATATATGTCTATTTTGAAAACAAAGAAAACCTTCTCAATAAAATATATTTGTTCGTGAAGCAGGAAATGAGTGCAGAAATTTTGAAAGGTGTCAACCAGAACCTATCGGTGGAGAAAGCCTTTAAAATGATCTGGAATAATTATTATCAATACGCGATTAAAAATCCGGTCAGATTTGCTTTTACCGAGCAATTTGCTAATTCCCCGATGGTTGACCGCATTTGCAAAGATGAAACTTTGAGCTATTTCAAGCCAATGCTAGATTTGTTCAATCGCGGTAAAGAGGAGAAGGTTTTTAAGGATATTTCCCTGGAAATTTTTACCGCTTTTACCTTTGCACCTCTGACTGGATTGATAAAAGAGCATTTTAGTGGTGCTTTGATTTTGGACGAAAAAATGCTAGAAACCACCTATAAAATTGCGTGGGACGCAATAACGAATTAATTCTTTTTTTGAGAGTGAATTAAATGAACGTTCGGTTAATTAAGCAGGAGTAAATACAATGAAAAATGAAAAATGGAACGTGGAAAATATTCCGAGTCAAAAAGGAAGAGTAGCAATTGTAACGGGTTCGAGTAGCGGCATCGGTTATGAAACAGCGCGGGTTTTAGCTAATAAACAAGCTTCTGTAATCATTGCGGTTCGCAATTTGGACAAAGGAAACAAGGCATTGGCAAAAATTCTTCAACAGAATCAAGATGCTGACGTAAAGGTGATGCAACTTGATTTGGCGAATTTAGCATCAGTTAAAAATTTCGCTGAAAACTTTCAGAAAAATTATTTGCGTCTGGATTTACTGATTAATAATGCGGGTGTGATGATTCCGCCGTATTCAAAAACGACGGACGGTTTTGAATTGCAGTTCGGCACTAATCATCTCGGACATTTTGCTTTGACGGGACAGCTTTTGCAACTTTTGATCAGCACCGAAGGCTCACGAATTGTCAATGTTTCGAGCGGCGCACATAGTATAGGCAAAATAGATTTTGATGATTTGAATTGGGAAAAGAGAAGTTATGCCAAATGGAAAGCCTACGGCGACAGCAAACTTGCCAACATCTTTTTTACCTACGAACTCGACCGAAAACTAAAAGATAACGGTATCGACACACTTGTAACCGCCTCGCATCCGGGCTGGACAGCAACCGAATTGCAGAGAACTGCGGGTGGCGTTGTGAAATATCTCAACGGCATTCTTGCTCAAGACATCACGATGGGCGCATTACCAACTCTGCGGGCGGCAATCGAAACAGGCTTAAAAGGCGCAGAATATTTCGGCCCCAATGGGTTTATGGAGATCCGCGGCTATCCAATAAAAGTCGAAACGAACGAATTATCCAAAGACAAAGCGCTCGCCAAAAAACTATGGGTTGTATCGGAAAAACTAACCGATGTGAAATTTGAATTTAATAAAAAGGCGCAAAGCGCGGGCAAATGACCAAATTCATACATCTGCTAACTAACAGATTTTATAATGGGCGATCGCACTTCCTTGGGTAAGATAAGCCAATACGCTTGGGTTAAGGCTAAAACTCTGTTACCAAAGTCAATTTTTTAACGT
>CAZZZY010000056.1:0-15213 GCA_964658545.1 uncultured Acetobacteraceae bacterium
GGCATTGTTATTCTTCTTTTGCTCCTCTGCCCCTCCGCTCCCCTGACTCATCTCCCCATCTCCCCATTTCTCCATCGAGCGATCGCTCTCAAATATGCTGCAACTGGAATCTGATAGACTTCAATAAAAATCCAAACAATAATTGATAAATGTGATAATAAGGTTAATATCGTCCAAATATAGGGCATCCAGGTAATGGGTTCCTTGAGATTAGCAGGAAAATAGTAAGCTACTATGCCAATCAGAGTAGTGGGAAGAATTACAAAAACTGCTGCTGCTAGTCCATAACCCCAACCTAATTCCACACCTTCCAACTGACCTTCTGTCCAACTAAACCCATTCCAACGCCAAGTTAAGGGTGGTTGTCTAGAAGGCATCTTGATTTGCTGTAGCTCTAAATTGACTGTAAAAATCTCTTGGCAAAAGTCACAAGCCATAGCTTCCATCAATGGCATGTGAGAAATCTTACCTATTCGACAGACTGGGCAGGGGTAATCTCCATAATAGTCGAAAGATTGGGCTAAGATTTTGGAACTGGGCATAATGAAACTGAATGATCCTAAAAAGTTGATTTGGTCTATGAGGACTAAGGAAGCCACCGCTTAGAGTTCTCTCTGATTACCTTGATTTCAAGAATGACCATATTCTGAATTTTTAGATTTTTCACCATTAATTTTTGAATTTCGCAAAGCTTTAAGATTCTTTACTATTCTTGATCCCGACAGTTTTACTGAGTCTATCGCTTTTTTATGGTTTGTGGGGGTCTTGACACCGCCTAATCTTCCTGTTAATGTTACCTTACTAAATATAGTTTTTAGTTTTCCAGCAAAAGCTTCACAAATGCTTGACACAAATTCCTACTTTTATTTTTGGTTTAGGGTGGTTCATCGGGAGTGAATCTGGTTTTCCAATGGGAACCGCCCGATGAACCGCAGAGCAAACTCTGCGGTTTTTGTTGTTTTAAGGAGAATTTCGTCGTCATGATTGATTTGAGTAGCTGGTTTTATGGCTTTTACTTTTGGCCCAGAGTAAGTTCCGGGTAAATAGCGTCATGCCAATGAATCAGAACGCGCCCGGAACTCTTCAGTTCCGGGCTTTTTTTTACTGTAAGGAGAATGAAACCATGATTAATGCTAAACTGGCTGCACAATCTGATCCGAATCACCAGACAATTGTTAAACTTTCAGAAAAAGTCGCTTTCGGGGGCGAAGAACTGGTAATTATCGGCGGGCCCTGTACCGTTGAAAGCTTAGAACAAATGGAGATAGTCGCCCAAAAGCTATCTACTGCATCGGTGCAGGGATTGCGTGGCGGTGTCTACAAACCCCGCACATCTCCTTACGCCTTTCAAGGTATGGGTGAGTCAGGATTGAAGATTTTGGCAAGGGTGCGATCGCATTACAATATGCCAGTTGTCACTGAGGTGATGTCAATTTCCCAAATTGAAGTAGTCGCCGCCCACGCTGATATGCTGCAAGTTGGTAGCCGCAATATGCAAAACTTCGATTTGCTCAAAGCTTTGGGACAAGCTGGTAAACCAATACTACTCAAACGTGGTTTGGCAGCGACAATTGAAGAATTTGTTATGGCTGCTGAATATATCCTCAGCCACGGCAATCCTGATGTGGTGTTGTGCGAACGCGGTATCCGCAGCTTTGATAATTACACCCGCAATGTCCTAGATTTAGCAGCAGTGGCAGCACTCAAGCAAATAACTCACCTGCCTGTGATTGTAGATCCTTCTCATGCTGTAGGTAAACGGGAACTGGTGGCACCTATGGCTAGAGCGGCGATCGCTTGCGGTGCAGATGGATTAATTATTGAATGTCACCCAGAACCAGAAAAATCTGTTTCTGATGCCCGTCAAGCACTCTCTTTAGAAGATATGGTGCATTTAGTTGATAGTTTAAAGCCTGTAGCAACAGCCGTTGGGCGCAGTATATCAGATGTCGGGGCGGGTTTGTCACCTGCCCCGATTTTTTGTGCTGCTTAAATTTCAGTTAGGGGCGATCGCTTGAATGTCTGAGTCAAAAGATTTATTTTGGCTTAACGACAAACTGCGATCGCCTTCGCAAAACATACAATACTTGTCCTCACTGTGGTACAAAAAGCCCAGAATAATGTTAAAAGTTTTTGCTGATAGAGGTGGTACATTCACAGATATTGTTGCCGTTACTAATAATCTGGCAATTATAGACAGACTCTCAAAACATCCTGAACGTTTTTTGATTGTGACTCTGCCTAATCATGAATGGATTATAGTCTACAAACTGCTTTCAGAAAATCCCGAACAATATCAAGATGCAGCCATTCAAGGTATACGGGATATTATGGGTATTTCCGGCAATCAACCCATTCCTACTGAAGCAATAGAAGTGATAAAAATGGGGACAACAGTAGCAACAAACGCGCTGTTAGAACGGAAAGGAGACAGGGTTCTTCTTCTGATCACCAAAGGTTTTAAAGACGCGCTGCAAATTGGCTATCAAAACCGTCCTAACATCTTTGCCCGTCAGATAATTTTACCAACCATGCTTTATGAGCAGGTGATTGAGATTGAGGAACGTTATGATGCTCATGGAAATGAGTTAATTCCTGTAAATATTCAACAAGTAAAAAATGACTTAACAGCAATTTACAACACAGGAGTTCGGAGTTGTGCTATTGTTTTTATGCATAGCGATCGCTATCCTGAACACGAACAACAAATAGCTCAAATCGCCCGAAAAATCGGCTTTACACAAATATCTATATCTCATCAAGTTAGTCCGTTAATGAAATTAGTCAGCCGAGGAGATACAACAGTAGTAGATGCTTATTTAACTCCTATTCTCCGTCGCTATGTCAACCAAATAGCGAGTCAGTTACCCGGAGTAAAATTAATGTTCATGAAATCCGACGGTGGTTTAGTCGCAGCCCAACAATTTCAAGGCAAAGATAGTATTTTGAGTGGCCCGGCTGGCGGTATTGTCGGTGCAGTTCAAACTAGTAAAAGGGCAGGTTTTGAGTTAGTTATAACCTTTGATATGGGAGGGACAAGTACAGATGTTGCCCACTTTAAAGGAGAGTATGAACGACAACTAGATTCGGAAATTGCTGGGGCGCGGATGCGAGTTCCTGTATTAGCAATTAATACCATTGCGGCTGGAGGCGGTTCAATTCTCTTTTTTGATGGTTCTAGTTATCGTGTCGGCCCTCAATCTGCTGGCTCAAATCCTGGGCCTGCTTGTTACCGACGCGGTGGGCCATTAGCGGTTACTGATGCCAATGTGATGTTAGGCAAAATTCACCCACAATATTTTCCCTCGGTTTTTGGAATTGATGGCAATTTACCTTTAGATAAAGATACTATCATTGAGCAATTTACACAATTAGCCCAAGATATCCAAGCCGCTACATTAAATCATTGTACTCCCGAACAGGTGGCGGCTGGATTTATTGCGATCGCAGTAGAAAATATGGCGAATGCAATTAAAAAAATCAGTTTGCAACGGGGTTATGATGTCAGCCAATATGTGCTTTGTTGTTTTGGCGGTGCAGGGGGGCAAGTTGCTTGTTTAATTGCCGATACCTTGGGAATGAAAAAGATATTTATTCACCCTTATGCTGGTGTTCTCTCTGCTTACGGAATGGGATTAGCTGATGTCATGGCAATTAGAGAAGGGGGAGTAGAACGGCCTTTAACCCAAGCATTAATTCCTAAATTACACCAGTTAATGGAAGATTTAGAAACTCAAGCTAAAAATGAAATAGATGAATTGCTAAGTCAAGTAGAAATAGTCCGAAGAGTGAACTTAAAATATCAGGGAACTAACTCTAATTTAACCGTTAATTTTGCCGATAATGTAGTATTAATGCGACAAGAATTTGAGGTTGAACATAAATCTCGTTATGGTTTCATTCAATTAGAAAAAACCTTAATTGTGGAATCAGCTTCAGTAGAAGTAATTCAGAAAATGGATCCTCCTGAAGAACCCTTAATTATTCGGACTCGTCCTTTAGATGAAGTTCCTACATCTGTTGAGACAGTGAAGATGTTTAGTACTGATAGATGGCATGATACTCCTATTTATCGACGGGAAGATTTGCAACCAGAAGATAAGATTAATGGGCCTGCGATTATTGTAGAAAAAATTAGCACTATTGTAGTAGAACCTAACTGGAATGCCAGATTAACTGAATGTAATCATTTAATTTTACAACGTCTCTCAACAGGCTACAGATAAAATCTGTCTAAAAGTTTTAACGCTAAAAAGCAGAATTGACATAGAGATTAAACAAATAAAATAGGAAAAAATGTACACCACAACTCAACCCGATCCCATCCGTTTAGAAATATTCAAAAATCTTTATCAATTTATCGCCGAACAAATGGGAATTGTGTTACAAAATACGGCGACATCTGTGAATATCAAAGAAAGACTGGATTTTTCCTGTGCTATTTTTGACTCATCGGGATTATTAGTAGCAAATGCCCCCCATATTCCCGTACATTTAGGCTCAATGAGTGAAAGTGTTTGCAGTTTAATTAACGACAAAGGCAACACCCTAAAACCCGGAAATGTCTATCTATCTAATAATCCCTATAACGGTGGAACCCACCTTCCTGATGTCACTGCAATTACCCCTATATTTTTAGAAATTAGGGAAAATAATCCATGCCCAATGCCCCTCTTTTTTGTTGCTTCTCGTGGACACCAAGCAGATATCGGTGGAATTACTCCCGGTTCAATGCCTCCCCATAGTACCATAGTAGAAGAAGAAGGAATTATTTTTGATAATTTTCTATTGGTTGAAGAGGGCAATTTCCGAGAAACCGAACTAAGACAGCATCTTTCAAATCATAGTTATCCTGCCCGTAACCCTGACCAAAATATTGCTGATTTTAAGGCACAAATTGCTGCCAATGAAAGGGGAGGACAAGAACTTTATAAAATGGTTTCACAATATGGAATTGAGACTGTTCAAGCTTATATGAAGTTTGTGCAAGCTAATGCTGAAGAGTCGGTGAGAAAGGCTATAAATCTTCTCAAAGATGGCTCATTTAGTTATGAAATGGATAATGGGGCAACAATTAAAGTAAAAGTGACAATTCATCAAGAAAGTCGCAGTGCTACCATTGATTTTACTGGCACCTCTGAGCAACTAAATAGTAATTTCAATGCACCTAAAGCTGTAACTCAAGCAGCAGTCTTATATGTCTTTCGGACTTTGGTTGATGATCATATTCCTCTGAATGCCGGGTGTCTTGACCCACTAGAAATTATCATACCAGTTGGCTGTATGCTGAATCCAATTTATCCAGCAGCAGTAGTGGCGGGTAATGTAGAAACTTCTCAAACCATTGTTGATGCTTTATATGGCGCTTTGGGTGTCATGGCTGCTTCTCAAGGAACGATGAATAATTTCACTTTTGGGAATGAGCAATATCAATATTATGAAACTATCTGCGGCGGCTCTGGTGCAGGAATTGATTTTGATGGAACTGATGGTGTTCATTCTCACATGACTAACTCCCGCTTGACCGATCCAGAAGTTTTAGAAACCCGTTATCCTGTACTTTTAGAAAGCTTTAGTCTTCGTCACGATAGCGGTGGTAAAGGAAAATATTCCGGTGGTAATGGAGTTGTGCGCCGCATCCGTTTTTTAGAACCGATGACAGCTAATATTCTCTCTGGACATCGGATTGTCCCCCCTTTTGGATTAAATGGTGGGGAAGTCGGAATTGTCGGACGCAACTGGATACAACGTCAGAATGGAATTGAAGAGAATTTAGACAGCACAGCAACAGTAGAGATGAAATCTGGGGATGTTTTTGTGATAGAAACTCCTGGAGGAGGGGGATTTGGTAAAGTTTCCTAGTAACTTAAACTAGATTATGAAGCGATACGCGATCGCAAAGCAACTACTAAAGTGCGATCGCACGACCAATTTTGACTCGCTTGAATTCTGCACAGATACCAGAGCGATCGCCTGTCTCTCTACCAGACGCACTGTTAGGTCGCTTGAACGGGAAAAGCGATCGCGCTTTGGCAACTTTGACTCTAAGAATTTCAGGAGTAAAACCAGGGAGAGGTTTCAATATTGGCGCTAATTAGGCTTTGATTGCCTGAGCAAACAAACAGTCTGCTCAAGATTGGCAAATTGGAATGATGACGATGAATGTGGATCCCTGCCCCGGTTCAGAAATACACTGCAATGTGCCTTTGTGTTTTTCAGCCACAATCTGATAACTAATGGAAAGTCCCATTCCTGTGCCTTTACCGACAGGTTTTGTAGTAAAGAATGGATCAAACAATCGTTGCTTGACATGAGCCGGAATTCCGGGGCCATTATCTGTGATTTTAATGACAACTTGTTTGCTTTCTCCCTGGGCAGTGCAAATCGTAATGGTAGGAGTTAAGAGTTGGTTTTGAGTGTTCGCTTCTTCTAGTGCATCAATGGCATTGCTCAGAAGATTCATAAACACTTGGTTGAGTTGCCCGGCATAGCACTCGACCAACGGTAACTCCCCATAAGCTTTGACAATCTCAATGCTAGGAGAATTAGGTTTCGCTTTTAGCCGATGTTGCAGAATCATCAATGTGCTATCAATGCCCTCATGGATGTTGACTTCTTTCATCTCGGCTTCATCCATCCGGGAGAAATTGCGTAGAGAGACAACAATTTTTTGAATGCGTTCTGCTCCAGTTCGCATAGAGTGAGTAAGTTTGGGTAAGTCTTCTAGCAGAAACTCCAAGTCCATCGCCTTGGCTTCTTCTTGAATCTCAGAATGGGGAATTGGATAATGTTTCTGATAAAGTTCCAGGAGTCTGAGAATATTTTTGGTGTATTCAGTCGTGTGGCTAACATTGCCGAAGATAAAGTTGACTGGGTTGTTGATTTCATGAGCAATACCTGCCACCAGTTGCCCCAATCCTGACATTTTCTCAGATTGGATCATCTGCATTTGGGTGTGCTGGAGTTCTTGCAGGGTTTGCTCTAGTTCTGCTGTGCGCTGGTTTAATTGGGCTTCGGCGCGTTTGCGATCGCTGATCTCAAAGCTTGTGCCAATAATCCGGTAAATCCGTCCCTCATTATTCTTGAGTGGGTTGAAATTGATCAGCCACCAGGTTTCCTGCCCATCAAAGGTTATGCACTGCTCATGATAAAGAGGCATTTCCGTTCTAACGCACTCAGTAAGCTGTTGTTGTATAATTTCAGCCTGTGCTGCTTCAAGCACTTCTGTGGGCGTTTTACCTACGCCATCAGCACTACGAATTCCAGACGCTCGTTCCGAAAGAGCGTTCCATCCGGCGTAATAGAAGCGACGATCTTCCGACACATCCACAACAAAGATGCTCATTTCGGCTCCGTTGTAGATGCTGTTCAGAAACTGTTCTTTCTCTTGTAGTTGCTGCTCTGCCTGTTTGCGATCAGTAATATCACTCAAAACCCCATCCCACACAATCGAGCCATCGGCTTGCAATTCTGGTCGAGAGGCACATTGAATCCATTTGCTGTTGCCTGAAGGAGTCACAATTCGCCACTCATGGCTAAAAGGCGTTAACATTCGAGCCGAATCAGCAATTAACTGTTCCAGCTTTGAGTGATCGTCTGGATGCACCATCAGGTAAAAGTTGTGTACCCCTGCCATCACTGCCTTTGGATCAACCTCATACAGGTCATAGCAACCCGAACTGACATAGGGTGTTGAGAAAGAGCCATCGGTAGCCAGACAGAATTGGTGTACCATCCCAGGAACATTGTCAACCACCTTCTGGAAGCGGGTTTCACTAGCACGTAGTTCTGCTAGTGTTTGTTGTACCTGCTCAAAGAGACGAGCATTTTCTAGAGAAATGGCAGCTTGAGTACATAACAGGTTAAGCATTTCGACGCGATCGCTAGTAAATGCTCCCGTCGTCAAGTTATTCTCCAAATAGAGGATACCTATGAATTGACCCCGATAGAGAATTGGAATACACAAGATGCTTTTTGGTTGTTGGTTCAAAATGTAAGTATCGCTGGCAAAGGCTGGATGAGTAGTTGCATCTGCCAACACCACAGGTTGTAAAGAATGTTTGACGTGATAAATCAGTCTCAGAGGAATGTCCTGACTTTCCTCGACTGGAATTCTTTGCAGAACGATGGGTTGAGTATTAACGCTGACAGTTCCTTTAATCAGTAAGTGATTGTCCCGCAATAGCATTAACACGCATTTTTCTGCCCCAGCATTTTCAATCACTATCTGAAGCAGCATCATTAAAAGTTTTTCTAATTTAATTTCACCAGAAAGAGTTTGAGAGGCTTTGAGAACGGTTGCCAGATCGAGCAATTCTGTAATACTGCTGGAGCTAGAGGTTTGAGTGGAACGAACAGATGGGGCAAAAATTGTGTCAGATGGCGTAAGTGACGGTTGCCGTTGTTGCACAATTGCGGCCAAAAGCTGAGGATAGCGCTGTTCCAAATCGGCAACTTTGGCTTTAGCTGCCCAACGGGCGTAGCAGTAGTACGCTTCTTGCATATATGCTTGGGCGATTTTTTCTTTGCCCCATTCGAGGTAGAATTTGCCTGCTAATTCATTGCTTAATGCTTCTTCTTGAATATATGCATTTGCTTTGGCGGAGGCAATGGCGCGATCGTAGTAATCCATTGCTTCATACTTCTGCCCCAACACCCGATATTGCTCTGCTTCAACCAAATAAAATTTGTGTAAATGGTTTGTAGGGGCGTGCTTTGCCCATTCTTTGAGCTTCTTTTGATTATCAACAACTTCTTGGGGTAGGCGATCGCATTCCTTACCTTGGGCGTTGGGTAACATCGCCAGATGGGTCAATGAATCGTAAAAGTGAAACACCGGAATCATGAAACAGCCAGATACACCACTCAAATATTGTTTGGCATTAACTGCCACTTTTATTGCTTGCTCCCACTCATTGAAAAAGTAACAAAGAATTAGTTTATTAATATACAGTGTTCCCATTGCATAAAGATCGTTAGCCTGTTGATGGTTGGGCAACATTATTTGTTCGTCATAAACTACACCTTGAATTTCCCAAGGACACTTACTCTCTCCAAGGAAATTTAAGACGGATTGGTAAAAGACTCTCAGATAATTGTGAGCCACTTCCTGTTTGAGTTGAGCTAATGCCTGACTATAAACCTTCATCTCTGGTTCTAGGATTGACAAATCTTTTCCGAGAAAAAAGGACAGCGAACAATAATTGTACGCACAGTAGGCAGCATATTCTAAAGTACCCATCTCCAAACCGCTATGATATCCGTCAAGCAAAGGAGCGAGTGAATCTTGAATATGATGTTTCCAAGGTTTCACAAAGGGATAAACCATGTTAATCGTACTGGCTTTAAATTCTCTACTCTCGAAGCGTGATAGTAGTCCCATTGCCAGTTCGCTAATGCGATCGCCTAAATCTATTTCTCCAATACCGCACAAAATTACTCCATACCAAGCATAAGCCTGTGCTGATACCGCAGCATTCCCATATTCAACTGATAACCTCACCTGCTTGCACACGATTAACGGCAGTAATTCTGGAACTGCTTGATAGACTGCTGCTGTCACAGTCGCTAAAATTCGGATCTCTGCCAAAGCTCGCAAGTCTTTCATCTCAGGCAGTTCCAAGAAATCTTCTAAATGTTTTTCTTTTAAGATATTTTGAGTTTGTTGCAAACTTTCAGTAATATCTGCCTCAGTCGGCTCCTCTGGAAACAACACTCCAAATAATTTTAAAACAGAAAGAGCGGTTTTAATGGCTTTGGGCTGCTGACTCTGGGCTACGTCAGCTAAAATTCTCACTTCATAGACCTTCACTTTGTCTAGTAATTGACGAGCATTTTGCACTACCTCATCAACGATCTGCTCCATTTGCCGAAAGTCACCGCTCAGACAGGCTACTTCTGCGGCTAAATTATGGAGAGCCAATGTTAAATCATAGCATTGCTGCCAACAACTTACTCTAAGAAGTTGTATGCCTTGAGTAGCGTATTCAATTGCTGCGACGTAAGCGGTTGCAGATTTTGCTCTTTGTGCAGCAGCTAGATTCAGCTTTGCTAATCTCTCCTGTTCAGTTTCTAAGACAATTAAATCGGCTCCTTTATTTAATTGATTAACAATCTCAAAGATTTTTTCCTCTTTTTCTGTCAGGTTCATGACACTTAAAAGCAATTGCCCAATTTTTAAGTGCATCTGTTGTTTTTGGTTATCGGAGATGAGCGAATAAGCAGCTTGTTGGACGCGATCGTGCAGAAACTTGTAGAAAACAATCACTTTTTCATCAGTTAGTGTTGCTTCACTCTGTTCATTCTCCTCAATCAGCAACTCTGATTTTGACTGATAAAACTTGTAAATATCATTGCTGGGAATTACTAATCCTTCTTGAAGGGCTTTCCACAATTCCGTAGCAGTTTGAATTTGAGACTTTTCATAGGCAATTGCCAATGTTGCCAAATCAAAAGAGTTGCCAATGCAAGCTGCGATTTTCAGGACATTTTGAGTGGCAACTGGCAACTTCTGCAACTGCATTGCCATAAACTCTACCACGTCATCTTTCAGAGAAAGCGATCGCACATAACTAATATCACACTGCCAATGCCCAGCTTGAGGATCAAACTCAATGGCTCCCTCTTCATGTAGCGCCTTGAGAAACTGTGTGCTGAAAAAGGGGTTCCCTTGGGTTTTTTGATAGACTAGCTGAGTCAAAGGTTGGGCGATCGCTGCTGTACATTGCAGTGTATCCGTAACTAGCGAATTTAAACTTTCTTGACTTAAGGGAGCTAGTGTGATTATATTGACCGTAGTGCCAGCTTTCTTGATTTCTTCTAACGTCAATATCAACGGATGAGCAGGGGACACCTCATGATCGCGATATGCACCAATCAATAACATGAAGCCGCCTTCCCTCTGGCTGATCAACACCTGAATCAAGTTCAGTGATGCTGAATCTGCCCACTGCAAGTCATCCAAAAACATCACCAAGGGATGTGTGACTGTGGTGAATACTTGAATAAATTTTTGGAACAACAGATTAAAACGGTTCTGGGAAGCACCACCTGAGAGTTCCACCACTGGAGATTGTTGCCCGATAATCTGCTCTAACTCAGGAATCACGTCGATAATTACTTGAGCATTTTCCCCCAACGCTGTCAGAATCTTGCTCTTCCATTGCTTTAATTGGGTGTCACTTTCGCCTAACAACTGCCCCATTAAGTCACGGAAGGCTTGGACAAAGGCACTGAGGGGAATGTTACGGTTGAACTGGTCATACTTGCCTTTGATAAAGTAGCCTCGTTGCCGGACAATGGGCTTATGTACTTCATTCACCACTGCCGTTTTACCAATGCCGGAGAATCCCGCCACTAACATGAACTCCGATGCTCCATTGGCAACCCGCTCGAATCCTTCTAGTAATATTTTAACTTCTTGCTCCCTGCCATAGAGTTTTTCTCCGATTACAAAGCGATCGCTTACATCTCGCTTGCCAATGGGGAAATGCTCAATCTTTCCTATTTCGTTCAGTTGTTCTATGCACAGATGCAAATCATGTTTTAATCCCAACGCACTCTGATAGCGGTCTTCGGCATTCTTCGCCATCAGCTTGCGAATAATCTCTCCCATAACCAAAGGGATCTTAGAGTTGACATCGCACACACTAGGAGGAAGTTTTGCAATATGACAATGCACTAACTCCATCGGGTCTTGAGAATCAAAAGGCACTTGTCCTGTCAGTAGCTCAAAGAAACTTACTCCCAATGAATAAAAGTCACTGCGATAGTCAATCCCCCGGTTCATGCGTCCTGTCTGCTCCGGTGACAGATAAGCCAGAGTCCCTTCTAGGACATTAGGATTTTGGATTTCGGTGGTTTCTCTCGGTAACAAGGAGGAGATGCTGAAGTCTATCAGCTTTAACAGCTTGGTGTCCGGTTGAATCAGGATGTTAGCGGGTTTAATGTCTTTATGAATTACCCGTTGTTGATGTAACTGGTGCAGAATATCTGTCAGTTGTAGGGCTATAATTAGAAATTGATCTAAGTGTTGCGGCTGTTCTTTAGTAAATTGCCGCAGTGATATGCCACCAAAATCTTCCATCACTAAAGCATAGCCATTATTATAGGGTTCTAGACTGTAGGGCTTAATAATCCCAGGAATGTCTAAGTTTTTGGCTAGGGCATATTGGTTGCGAAACTGTACTAGTTCGCTGAAACTGGGGTATTCCTGTTTTAAGAGCTTGATCGCAACTGCTTGGTTATCTGCTTCTCTGACTGCCCGATACACGAGTGTGCGTGAACCTGAATATAGTTGCTCTCTAATTTGGTAGCCTGCCAGTGTTACAGTTATATCCACTTTTGCGCTCATCAGTTTTTCGGGTAATTCTGCTAGTTAGTTTAGAATTCCCCATACGACATCTGATGGAACAAACTTTACTAATTCTTCACGTTTTTTTTGGATGTACCGCTTGATAGTTTGGTTAGCTGTATGTGACTCGGATAATACTCTATTGCCAAACATCCAACATCTTTACCTTCAAATTGGATGATTCGGTGAGTCGATAAATCAATCGCAGCATAATTCCACATCCCCTCCTCATGAGCAACCCAGCTTCCCCAAGTGAGTTCCACATAAGATTGCATTGCAGCTTTCGTCACATTGTAGATGAATTCAAAGTCAACCTCTTTTATGGAACGAAGATTTATATGCATCTGGGTTTTGATTAACTAGATACTACTAACGGTACTGGTTATACCTTTGAGAATAGCTATAATGATGACCAAAAGGGTCTTTTAAGTCAACAACTTCAATCTTAAACACCATTAAGTGTGCTGAATTAAAGACAGGTATCTACCGTTTGGATGGAAATGACTGAACAACGTGATTCTGACTCGCCGTCCATTGATTCTCAGCAATTGAGTGAACCGACCGATGGAGCGATTACCAAGTCGGTCGATAATTCCTGGACAAACCGCATTGCTAGTGTCTGGAACAAAGCAACAATGCGTTTAACGCAACTCCTACCTGTAGAACAACTGGCACAAACACTTGTTGAATGGTTTAGCGTGAGCGAAACTCAAGTTGCAGAGATTTTAGAAAAAATCCGAGCCGAATTGCCAACTACTGAAGCGCTGCTGATTGGTAAACCCCAGGCTGGAAAAAGTTCAATTGTGCGGGGATTGACAGGAGTTTCTGCTGAGATTATCGGTCAGGGATTTCGTCCTCACACGCAACACACCCAGCGTTATGCTTATCCTTCCAATGAGCTACCGTTACTGATTTTTACTGATACGGTAGGGCTTGGTGATGTCAACCAAGATACTCAAACAATTATTCAAGAGTTAATTGGCAATTTACAACAGGAAACTCGTTCCGCCAGAATCCTGCTTTTGACTGTCAAAATTAATGATTTTGCAACTGATACACTACGACAAATTGCTCAACAGCTGCGCCAGCAGTATCCAAATATTCCCTGTTTGCTCGTAGTTACTTGCTTGCATGAGGTTTATCCTGCCCATACCGTTGATCATCCTACCTATCCGCCAGATTATGAGGAAATCAACCGCGCATTTGCGGCAATGCAACAAAGCTTTACAGAAATCACTGACCACTCTGTACTCATTGACTTTACCCTAGAAGAAGATGCTTACAACCCCGTATTTTATGGCTTAGAAGCACTGCGAGATTCTTTGGCCAAACTACTCCCACAAGCCGAAGCCCAGGCGATTTATCAGCTATTGGATCAAGAAGAAGCTGGAAAGCAAATTGGCAACCTTTACCGAGATGCAGCACGCCGTTATATTTTGCCATTTGCAATTATGTCTGCCACCCTCGCGGCTGTACCTCTGCCATTTGCCACAATGCCTGTACTAACTGCCTTGCAAGTATCAATGGTGGGTCTGTTGGGTAAATTATATGGACAGACACTTACACCATCACAGGCGGGGGGTGTTGTGAGCGCGATCGCAGGTGGTTTTTTAGCACAGGCAATTGCTCGGGAGTTAATTAAATTTATACCAGGTTTTGGGAGTGCGATCGCAGCATCTTGGGCAGCCGCCTATACCTGGGCACTAGGAGAAGCAGCCTGTGTTTACTTTGGTGATTTAATGGGAGGTAAGAAACCCGATCCCCAAAAAATTCAGTTGGTGATGCAAGAAGCATTTCAGGCGGCGCAAGAACGGTTTAAAGGTATCAAACGTTAATATTCAAGAATCCGTGATTTGAATGGTACAAAAATGATTTCTTTATTGGGGTAATCTGTAAGCTTGCCCGGAGGTTCGAGGTGTCTAAGTAGAGCGGCGTAAATAATTAAAGGTTTGTAGTGAACGCGAACAGCGTCTCTTAGGGTAGCCCTCACTACAAACTAATCTCAAGATTTTTTACATTACTTAATCTAGGCAGTCGTTTTTGGCTTCGAGGTCGCTAGTTTAATGTTCTTGTCCAGTTGGTCGGATGAGGATTTCGTTGACATTAACGCGCGACGGTTGGGTAAGGGCGTAAACGATCGCAGCAGCAATGTCTTCGCTATGCAGAGGTGTAATTGCCTTGCGCCGCTCCTCAATATGTTGTTTGGCAACGGGATCGGTAATTTGGTTGTCAATTTCCGTATCCACCAAACCTGGTTCGATAATGGTGACGCGAATGTTGTCCTTGTGGACTTCTTGGCGCAATGCTTCGGAGAGGGCATTGACACCCCATTTGGTAGCATTATAAACACCGATGCCCGCCCGCGCTGTTCGGCCAGCCACTGAGGAAATATTGACTATATGCCCCGATTTCTGCGCCTTAAACAGAGGCAAAACCGCATGAGTAGCATATAGCAATCCTAATACATTGAGGTCGAACGATCGCCGCCAGTCTGAGCTATTTCCAGCTTCAATAGTGCCGAGTAAGGCAATCCCTGCATTATTCACAAGGATATCGACCCTTCCCAATTGCGCATTTGCCTTTGCCACCAAATTATTTACCTGGTTTTCATCAGTCACATCGGTGACAATGGGCAATGCCTTGCCACCACTAGCTTCAATGCGTTCTGTCAATGCCTGGAGGCGATCGCCACGCCTAGCAGCCAGTACTACTGTTGCTCCAACTGAAGCCAAAGCGATCGCAGTTGCTTCTCCAATTCCCGATGAAGCCCCAGTGATAATTACTACTTTTGCTTCTAATTTTCCTGTCATTTATTTAACTCCTTAGTGATTGGTAATTGGGCATTGGGCATGGGGCATTGG
>CAZZZY010000057.1:0-15016 GCA_964658545.1 uncultured Acetobacteraceae bacterium
GTTGATTCTCAAGTTGGATCAGAAGAAGACTGCACAGGCCCTGAAATAACAATTATGGGTGGGTATCGCCCACCCAGGTCTAATCAAAACTTTGCAGCAGTTTTCGTTGATCCACATCTATTTTCCAATACAAAACTTGCTGAAAATCCTATCTAAAACTGATTCTGTAACTTCTTCACCAGTAATTTCTCCTAATGATTGGATTGCACCACGTAAGTCAATTGTCCAAAAATCAAGGGGGAGTTGCTGGGCAATTGTTGCTTGTACTTGCTCCAAAGATATTTTAGCTTGAGTTAAAGCTGCTGCTTGCCTTTGGTTAATGGCTAAATCCATATCAGCAGCTTGGACTTTTCCGGCGTTAACTATCTCTAAAATTGCTGTTTCTAAACCATCAATGCCTTGATTTTGGGATGCTGCTGTGACAACTTTAGATTTTGGATCGCAGCTTTGGTGTGCTTCCAGTGCAACTTGGATTTGAGATTGAAGACTTTTTCTTTCACTTTCTTCTACTAAGTCAATTTTATTAATAACTAAAATTAACGGACGGTGTTGTACTTGTTCGTAAATTTCTCGATCGCCTTCCGTCCAACCTGCTGAAGCGTCGATGGTAAGCAAAACTAAATCAGCTGCATTGGCGGTACGACGCGATCGCTCTACGCCAATTTTTTCCACTTGGTCTGTTGTTTCCCGAATCCCGGCTGTATCTAGCACTTGTACGGGAATTCCCCCGACAACTAGCTGAGATTCCACCACATCGCGGGTTGTACCGGGTAAGTCAGTCACAATGGCGCGATCGCTCTGGCTCCAAGCGTTCAATAAGCTCGACTTACCCACGTTTGGCCGCCCAACAATTGCCACTTTTAAACCTGTGCGTAGCAACTCACCTTTGTCTTTGGTTGCCAATAATCTAGTTATTTCGGCAGCAATTTTCTCGATTTCTGATATTATTGCTTTATCATCCAACGGAGGTAAGTCTTCCTCAAAATCGATTCGAGCTTCGATTTCTGCCAAAATATCTAAACAGTTGGCGCGTAACTGCCGGATCGGATGAGCTAATTTTCCCTGTAAACCAGCTAAGGCAGTTTGGGCAGCTTGAGGCGATTTAGCTCCCACTAAATCAGCAATACCTTCGGCTTGAGTTAGATCCAAACGTCCATTCAAAAAGGCGCGGAGAGTAAATTCTCCCGGTTGGGCTAGTCTAGCACCATTTTCTAGACACAGTTGTAATACTTGCTGCACTGCCATAATTCCCCCGTGGCAATGGAATTCCACCACATCTTCACGAGTGTAAGAACGGGGTGCTTTCATAATCAGCAATAGGGCTTCATCTACCAACTGTCGCGTCAGGGGATGACGAATGTAACCGTAGAGAATCCGGTGAGTTTCCCAAACTTGTCGCCCTGGTGTATGAAAGAGAGTTTGGGCTAGAGTCATTGCTTCAGAACCAGACACCCGCACAATACCAACACTACCCTGTTGGGGGACAACAGCAGTAGCGATCGCTGCGATAGTTCCAGTAGTGGCAAAGACTTCTGACATGAGTGCCCTTTATAAAAGAGAGTTAGGAGTAAAAATCATAACTCATAACTAATAACTTTCTCAATGGTAGGTATTTAGACTAATTAGGATAGTAACTGGCAAGGTAAAATTTACCTAGAGAGTGGAAATTATAACTCATAAGTTTTAGAGAGAGGAATTTACTGTGGAGCAAAAGATTAACTGCGCTGTAGCCTGTGTTAACGGGTGTGTTTTAGGGGATAAATGTCCCAATATTGAGTTTAGAGAGGCGGCCGCAAAATTTATTGAAGAGACTCCCCTAGACAAGATGTTGGAATTGGCACAAGAACGTCTGCGGAAAAAAATGACGGAACCACCAAAATGGGTTTTTCCTGAAGATCCATAGCATTTGTGTTAACGGGCACAAGCAAGACAGCGAGGAGCTTAAATACTATCTGGATCTATATTTAATTCTCGCAGTTTTGCTGCCAAGCGATCGCTGCGTTGTTTCTCTTGTTGGGCAACTTCTTGTGGTGTCGAAATTAATTCTCCACCAGAAGTAAAAAAGCGCAACTTTTCTTGATAAACACCTAAATATAAACCTAGCTGTTGACTCCACAAGCAGCCTTGGGGATTTGGTACCAAAGGTTGATATTCACCATCAAGTAAATGGAACCCTGCAAATTCTAACGTTTCTGGGTCAAACCAGAAATAATCTGGTGTGCGAAAAATATCTTGGTAAATTTGTTTTTTTAGTCCCTTGTCAGTATCGCCTGTGCTATTTGAGAGAATTTCTATAATTAAATTAGGATATTTGCCATCTTCTTCCCAGACAACCCAACTTTTACGGGGTTTGCGTTCAGTCCCCAATACTACAAAAAAATCTGGCCCCCGGAACTTCTCTGATTTACGCTGGCGTGGACTGTAGTAGATGGTGAGATTACCCGATGCATAAAAGTCGTTGCGTTTTCGCCACAACCACTCTAAACATTGAATCAGCAGAGTCATTTGTAACCGATGTAAGTCAGTTTCCAAAGGCGGCTCGTCACTATATAAATCCCCTGGAGGAAATATACCATCTTCTGGAGATTCTAAATCTTGGGCTACAGACATGGCAGCAAGTGTCTTAGTGCTATAAGTTTAGCGTAGCAGTGAGGAGCGCAGGGTGCAGCAGTTTGTCAGCATATATCTCAGGTATCATAAGTATTCGTGTAAGCATATAAATATGAATCGATGAGACAACTCAGACTTTTTGAGTATGAACCGTCCAAAGAAAAGCTCCCAACCAATCTGACAACAAATCGTCATCCTATACACAGATGGTTCAACTTTATAGCTGGCTTTTCTCCAGAGTTCGTGAGTTCCTGTATTCAAGAATCTGGCTTAACAGCAGATGAGATGCTTATCGATCCATTTTCAGGTTTGTCTACCTCCCTTGTACAGGCAAACTTTCATGGTATATGCTCTGTTGGTTTTGAGGCTCATCCTTTTTTCTACGATATTTCGCTTGCAAACTTTCAAGAATTAAAAAGGGTTTTACGACCTCAGAGCCACGTTCATATTGTTGTAGCAGATGCAGCACTTTATGGAATTCATATCCAGACCGAAAAGTTATTATCTCAGATAATGGAAGAAAATGGATTTGAAATTTTAACATCGTAGATGCAGAATGGACATCTGAAACTCTGAAGGTGATGACAAGGGTGTTCGATTATGTTGTACCGCTCAATCGTTCTTCTGATGTAGCGACGGCTATTTATGAATACTTACAAGGTGACATATCTAAACTAAAATGGCAAATTAACTTTTCAATTAGTCCAGCTAATTTAAAGATTGATAAAGATTAGTTGTAATATGCTAAAAGGTTAAATATCTAACCCAACCACCATTAACTCAGGCGGATGTTCAACATTAAACTGATAATATATCTCCCTTTTTTCCTGTGGTGTGAGAGTTAATTCCCATTCTAAAATCCCCATTTCACCCAGTTGAATTTGCGGGTTGCTGCGGCTGAGGCGTACTTTAATTTGCTCGTTACGGCTAACTGGCAATTGTTCAGTTACTTTCAGATTTACTTCTTTATCTAGTAAGTTCGTAATTATCAACCGATAACTATAAGTAGTTCGGCGCTGATTGCTAATCAATCTTTTGTCAACCAGACGTTCAAATAAATCGCGCTCAATTTTCAAACCTTCGTCAATTCCTAAATTCAGTTTGAATTCTTGTCCTGGTGCAATATTCTCTAAATCAGTGGTGCCAATAAAAACATTGTCGCGGAAAATATTCGCTTTACCTGGTAACAAAGTCGCGCCGTTGAGACTATTTTTCACATTGGCTTGTAGATAAGCAAAACTTACCAAGCGCGGCATTGCCACATAATCGGAGCTACAGGGGTAATCATCGTTGAAAATCGTCGTTTTATGAGGTGCGCCATCACTGGGAATGTTACCACCACCATTCAATTTAAAGGTAACTACACTCCCTTCTTTGGATACTTCTGCCGTAACGGTTTCTGCTAGGATAAGACCATCCTCTGCAACTTCGTCTTCTCCTTGCCAATCTACTCGGGCAGCAGGGGGATCTGGTATGGGAGGTAGCAGTGGTGGCTGGGCTGCAAATCGGTGTCGTTGTAACATCTGTGGGCGTGGCGCGTCAATATACCAGGGTTCAAGTTTAGGTGGGAGTGTACCTAATCCCGGTTTAGCGGTAGAAAGAGTGAGATTTGCACCAATCCA
Organism: uncultured Acetobacteraceae bacterium; assembly: GCA_964658545.1. GTDB lineage: Bacteria > Cyanobacteriota > Cyanobacteriia > Cyanobacteriales > Nostocaceae > Nostoc. Next base: position 4,233 of record CAZZZY010000057.1, read on the forward strand.
ATCTTCGCCACTGCTTTGAGTGATTTCTGCAAGGTAGCCCAGATGCACAATATCGCTGTTAGTACTAAAGCGCAAGTCATAAAGGGGAGTCCAACTGGCGCAATTTACTATGTAAGACACCTCTAATTCAAACTCGCCTTCACCTGCAACTTCAACTCCTACAACTAAGCTAAAACTCTCTTTATGATGGGGTGTTTGGATTTTTTGCAATGAGGCGCAAAGTACTTGCAGTTCTTTGTCTAATTCCTGCTGTTGGGTTTTGCACTCCCCAGATGCGATCGCATATTCACTATACTGGCTTCCGAGAAAGTTCAAAAAATCCAAAGTTTCGCTCAGGCTAAGATTTTTCCGAGACAAACTCTGTGCAAAGGGTTCTTCTGTTTTTTCACGTAAACCAGCAATAAAACTAGACTGCAATGCTAAAGCATCAACTTGGGCTTGCAGGTGGCGTTTTTCTGCTTCTAACTGCTCAATTTGCCTTGTCAAATGCGCGACTCGCTCCGCCACAGGTTCAGTGGTGTAGATGCGATCGCTACTCACTCCCATCAAACGCACTGCCACTGTCCCCGTACCACTTACCCTGACAGACTCAGTTTCTAGAGTCTCTGGCACTGGGGTAATTACTAATTCATTTTCAATTCCTGTTAAATAAACTACACCCCGTCGTGTAACCAATGCTCTGTCAACATACACTGTAACAGCTACAATCTCGCTTTGTACTGTTTTGCGCCAAGATGGTGTTTCCGGGTTAACCACTGCCAGTCTTCCCCCATTGTTAATTGATTCTGCTGGTTAATTGTCAGTGTTTTCCGGTCTAACAGTCAACCCCTTTGGGTAATTCGTAATTCGTAATACTCGCCTTCATGCGAGAAGCAAGCTACCTAATTCGTAATTATGAATTACCCGTTAATTGGTTCAAGTGTACTATAAGTGGTATCAGTGTTTTGCTCTACAAAATTCTTTGCAGCAGCTAGGAGATAGTCATAATAGGCACGAGCGACGATAGATAGCTGTTTTCCGGCGGGGTAAACCATGTACCAATTTCGCTGAATGGGAAAGTGTTGGACATCTAAAATGCTAAAATCTGAGACATCCGATAGTAAAGTATGACGAGATAAAACCGAAATTCCTAAACCACCTGCGATCGCTTGTTTAATTGCTTCGTTACTTCCCAGTTCCAGCTTGACTTTTACTGTCACCCCTTGTTCTTCAAATAGGCTTTGGACGGCGCGACGAGTGCCTGAACCTGGTTCTCGCATAATAAAAGGTTGGTTAGACAGGCGTTGGATCGGAATATTTTTTTCCTTGGATAACGGATGATTAATCGGTGCAAAGACTATCAAAGGGTTTTCTAAAAATGCCTTACAAGTCACATCCATATTGTCTGGAACTTGACTCATAATATATAAGTCGTCCAGATTCTGACTCATCCGTTCCAAAATTTGTTCGTGATTCGTTACTTGCAGAGAGATATCAATCCCTGGATAAAGTTCGCAAAACGGCCCTAACAAACGTGGGATAAAATATTTTGCTGTTGTAATCACTGCCAAGCGTAATTGTCCCTGTTTTAGCCCTTTTAAATCTGCCACCTTCATTTCATACTGGGCTATATTTTCAAAAATATGCCGACAAGTAGCAAATAACTCTCGTCCTGCCTCGGTGAGATACAACCGCTTCCCCACTTGCTCAAATAATGGCAACCCTACCGATTTTGTGAGTTGCTTGATCTGCATAGAAACGGTAGGTTGGGTGAGAAACAATTCCTCAGCCGCGCGAGTAAAGCTACTGTGCCGTGCCGCCGCCTCGAATACCTTTAACTGGTGCAGCGTCGCTTGTTTCAAAGGTTATTCTCCTATATATAATAGCTCTTCATCGATATAAAACTAGTATTACTGAACACTTGCAAATGCTATAGCAATACTTATAGAAAGTTATGAGTTTTATTATAGATAAAACTCTATTATTTCTATTAAAACAAAGGTATTTTATTTATGGATTCAAGAAGCTATTATCAGAACAACAAGAAAAGCGTAAGATCCCTTCCACTTCCTGATGAATGATGATTTTCCCAAATTTATCTATCATCATTCATCATTCCATAATTCTTCGGCAATTTTAGTCGGAAGCTTGGTTAAATCTGGTAATCTTAGTACCTCAATTTCAGCAACTTGTTCTTTAATATTCACTGGTAAGTTTAACGGTTGGTGTTTTTCTATCCAGCAGCTTGCTAATGGCAAGGTTTGCTCCATTTCATCTAGTGGACGGGGAATTACCATCACTGCATTCAATTCCCCAATCCGTTCTGCCTCAAACATTCCCGCTTCCACTGCTACCGCCACATTTGCTACGGAACCACGAATAATGGCTGTACACAAACCCGCACCAATTTTTTCATAGGCTGCTAAATGAACATCAGCAGCTTTGAGCATGGCATCACACGCGCCTACCATCGCTGGAAATCCTCGTGTTTCTACCAAACCAATTGCTTGATTACTCAGACGGCTGTAATTGCCCTCTTCCATCAATTTAGTGAAACGGGTTGTGATCGGAAGTACTATATCTAAATTGGGATAAGGTCGGGCAATCACCAAGCTAGAAATCAACTGGCCAAACTGTTCAGCCGTTTGGACACCAGATTCTACCGCCAGACGCACGTCAGCAATTCCACCCCGGACGATCGCAGTACAATGCCCACTACCAATTTTTTCATACCCAACTAGATGAACTCCTGCTGATTTCAGCATCATATCCGCCGTCCCAACGATCGCGGGAAAACTGCGGGTAGAAACTAAACCCAAAGCAGTGTCCTGGAAGGTTTCTTGAATACTCGCTCCCTGGATGGTATTCATAGACCGTTGATTAGATGTTTCCATATGAACTTTCCCAGATAATCACAAAGCCGACAACTTACAATTAACACTTACTCGGACTAATCGTCAGAGTTTGGGTCGCTCAAGGATTGTCTATGGGGAAACAATGTAGTCAACAGTCTGTGTATGCTCCCTTGCCCATAAATTTGAGTGCCGAAACCGTTAGGGGATTCTGTAGTTAGCTGATTGGGGTCTGAGTTATGTTTTGTAGACTCTTGAGCGGGTTCTGGCAAGGGTGGTTCAGCATCCTTGGCTGGTTCCTCTACGGGAGGAGGCTGGCTTTCTGGAGTGGTGGGAGATTTAAAATAAGAAATCGACTTGTTTTGTTTGAAATCCACAAAAGCCGCAGCTGAGAAGTTAGTTGAGGAAACCACCTTTTCCTGAACTCCCCCTGAGCCATTTTCCTCTTCCTTCTGCGGTGGTGTATTTGTAGCCGTGGGGTTATTCGTGGACAATTCCGGCTGCTTTGTTTGAGCAATTTGCCGACTGGTGTCTCCTAAAATCGATCCAGGTGGAACTACTTGTCCAGGTTCAACTGAATAGTTAAAAACTGTTGTTGCTGAACCAATACAAGCATTTGCTCCAATTTTGCCCTTGCCAACCATCAAAAAACCGGCTCCCAGGTTTGCCCCTGTTTCTACCTCTAGGGTTCCTTCATGGACTTGGAGAATTGCTCCCATGCCAATACAGACCCCTGGCCCAATGACGATCTTGCTATTTTCAGCCGCTTGCAGGATTACCCCAGGTGCAAGTACTGCGCTTGGATGAATAGTCACCTCACCACTAATGTAAGAATCAAAGTTATTGCTGAGGCGCAGTGGCAGCACAGACATGGAAATCTTAACCTCGGAAGCCGGAATGGAGGGTGGGGAATGGGGAATGGGGAATGGTGAGTGGTGAATATTAAAATTCCCTACTCCCCACTCCCTACTATGGTCTTTGGATAATTGTTTCTAATACCCGCCGCTTGGCTTTGGGTTCAATACCAATTAAGCGTATATATTCTCCTTGGTATTCGCCAAGGTGTCCTTCTACGGCTGCGATCGCTTCTCTTTCTGAAGAGGCTGGAATTTGACCGGTACTAGTCCATGAACCAGTTCGGAACCGTCGTTGGTCTACGTGTTCAATGCTAATTTTATAGCCGCCAGCCAATAATTGCCGCACTTGGTCTATTACTTCAGTACTCAATCGGGTACTGCTAGCTGTTGCTTTTGCTGTAGCAGTAGCAGATGAGCCACTGCTAGTAAATGATGATTTCTGACTGCCAGAGGAGGCTACTTGACCATTTGGACGTTGGATAATGGTTTCTAATACCCGCCGTTTGGCTTTGGTATCAATGCCGATTAAACGTACATACTCTCCTTGATGGCTGGCTATACATTCTTCTAAAGCGGAGATTACTTGATTGGTGGAAGTTGCTTCAATTGGCTTGCAACTAGTCCAAGAACCAGTTCGGAAGCGGCGCTCATCTACGTGTTCTATGCCAATTTTGTAACCACCTGCCAAAAGTTGGCGAATTTGGTCTAGAGTTTCGCCATTAACTTTGCCACTGCTAGAGCCGCTACCATTACCATTGCTACTGTAGCTGCCATTGCTATGACTACTATTAGGAGCTTTAAAGCTGGTAGCTGGTTTAGCATCATCATCCGGGCGTTGGATGATGGTTTCTAACACGCGTCGTCTACCTTTGTCAATCCCAAATAGTCGGACATATTCACCGTTATGGTCTGTTACACAGCTTTCTAATGCTGCGATCGCTTCACCAAGGGATCTCGGTTCGATTGGTTGGCAGCTAGTCCAAGAACCCGTGCGGAACCGTCTTTTATCTACGTGTTCTGTACCAATCTTATACCCTTGTTCCAATAGATAGCGTAACTGCTCTATTGTTTCTGCACCCAAGCTATTGCTCGCCACTTCACTACTCCTTTCCAACTCTAAAACAGTAATACCATTACCTGTATAAGATTTAGCAATTTCATCCCGAATGGGTGCTATACATTTGCTATCCGCAGCACAGAGATAACCAGCTCGTAGCGCCTGATTAATCCCAACCACATGATGAGCAAATTCTTTATCCTGATCTTGCACATCTGGCAAGCGGTCAGCTTGCTGCTGGCTAGTAATTATCGCTCCCGAAGGTACATATTTACCTGGGGGAATTTCTACGTCTTGAATCAAAGCGTGCATCATCACGATGCAACCTGCGCCTACCCTGGCATTAAATACCGTCGAGCGAAAGCCAATGAAGGAATTATCCCCTACATAAGCTGGCCCGTGAATTAGAGCCATGTGGGTAATACAAGTATTTTTACCTACCCATACTGAGTATTTCTCTTGGTCATCACCAATTACTCGGCCTTGCTCTAACCCATGAATGACCACACCATCTTGAATATTGGTGTTTTCACCAAGATAAAAAGGTGTACCTTCATCCGCTCTAATCGTAGTCCCTGGAGCAACGATTACATTTGCACCTATTCGGACATCCCCAATCAAATTGGAGAATGAATGTACAAAAGCAGTTTGATGGATTTTGGGTTCAGCTAAATTCCTTGACCACGGAGTTGGGGGTGCTGCCGTGCTGCGGACTGCCATTGCGAGATTCCTCCTATATTGTCATAAGTCATTTGTCTGTTGTCATTTGTTATTCACTAATGACTAATGACTAATGACCAATGACTATCGATATTGATCTTTTTTGCTGTAAATCATGCGATCTTCAACATAAATTGTATCTATGATCGCCACTACCACTGCATCTAGTGGTCGCTGTTCGTTGCCAATAACTTGACGAGCAACACTGCCACGACTGACAAGTACCCACTCATCTACACCTGCTCCCACGCTATCTGCTGCTACCTCATATTGTGGGAGGATGTTTCCCTCTTCATCTACAAATTGTAACAACAGTAGTTTCACACCTCTAAGACTTGGATCTTTTTGGGTGCTAACTACTGTGCCGCGAACTTTGGCGACTTGCATTACAAATTACGGTCTTCTACCGAAAGGACGAATTGCGTTCACATTTTCCCGGAATTGCTCTACATCTTCTGTATAACGAATTGGGAGGACGTATTCTAAGTTTTCGTGAGGACGAGCAATGATGTGAGTAGATAGCACTTGTCCACCGTTAACTCGCTTCACTGATTCCACACCTGCGGCCACGGAAGCTTGCACTTCCGAAACGTCACCCCGGACAATCACGGTAACTCGACCACTGCCGATTTTTTCATAACCTACTAGAGTCACACGAGCCGCTTTCACCATCGCATCAGCAGCTTCCACAACTGCTGGAAAGCCCAGCGTTTCAACCATTCCCACTGCAATTGACATTAGTTTTAATCCCTATTTAAAGTTTTTAGCCTTGGACAAAAGTGATGCTCAAAAAAGCAAAGAGCGTTAATTACTTTTTTTAAACAGTTTTTAGGTACGGAACTGTTCCACAGCTTCTGTGTAACGAATCGGCAAGACGTATTCCAGGTTTTCGTGAGGACGAGCAATGATGTGAGTAGATAATACTTCACCACCAAAGACCCTTTTCGCCGCTTCAACCCCAGCCGCTACAGAAGCTTGCACTTCCGATACATCTCCCCGAACTATCACGGTGACGCGAGCGCTACCAATTTTTTCATACCCTACTAAGGTGACACGGGCGGCTTTCACCATCGCATCGGCAGCTTCCACAACTGCTGGAAAGCCCTTCGTTTCAATCATTCCAACTGCAATTGGCATCGCAGAACTCCTACAAAATTAATGCAATCTGTACTGTCGTTTGAATTTTTTGACGGGGAGAGCCTGATCTTATAGCTAAGAAAACACTTCCAAATTAAGCATAGGAAAGCTTGGCGTTCCTGGCAATATAAATTACTATAATAGTTTATGATAAGAAAGTTTTAAAAAACTTAACAAAAAGTTATCTAGTCTTCTGAGCAATTAAAGTTTACGGAATTACTTGAGCAGCCACTTATGCTTTATAATTTTTTTATTACATTTATAAAACGACATTCATAACCAAGGCTAATTCTATGTGGCGAGGTCAGAATGGCGGCTGTATCTTTTGCTATATCTATATTTCATCAGATTTCGTTGTATGTACAACGACTAGGTGAAAAGTATATAATATTTTCATATATATCATATAAAGTACTCTGCTCAAAGTAGAAATACAAATGTAAAAACAGAGGTGAGGTTAAGGCGAGTAAATGCTTTTGCGGATGTAAAGTTATATTTTATCGAAGTTTAGTAGGGGAAAGTAAAGTAAAACTACTTCTGATAATTTAGTTTAACCAATAGTAAAAAAATATTGATAATTTGCTAAATTAATTTTTTAAAATAAAGAATTGTCCGAAATATTTTTTAGAATAAAAGCTGAGTCATCAAGGTAGATTTAAATGGAGCAATTTCTATTTTCAACAAGCTGGTTTGTGCCTTTATATAGCTTATTAGGCGCAGTTTTAACGTTGCCCTGGGGAATAGGAATAATTCAGCGAACAGGACCAAGACCTGCGGCATACATCAACTTTTTGACGACTGTTTTGGCTTTTACCCATAGTCTGTTTGTATTTAAAAATATTTGGGATAGAGAACCAGAAAAGTTACTGGTGCCGTGGTTAAAAGCTGCTGATTTAGACTTATCTTTTACCTTGGAACTCTCAGCAGTCAGCATTGGGGCTACAGTTTTAATTACAGGTTTAAGCTTACTGGCACAAGTTTACGCCCTGGGTTACATGGAAAAAGACTGGTCGCTAGCGCGTTTTTTTGCGCTAATGGGATTTTTTGAAGCAGCGTTGAGTAGTCTAGCAATCAGCGATTCTTTGTTTCTCAGCTATGCCCTTTTGGAAGTCCTGACGCTTTCGACTTACTTGCTGGTGGGATTCTGGTATGCTCAACCTCTCGTAATGACGGCGGCGCGAGATGCATTTTGGACTAAACGGGTGGGAGACTTGTTGCTGCTAATGGGTGTGGTGACGCTTTCCACCTTAGCCGGTAGTTTGAACTTTTCGGATTTATATGAGTGGGCGCAAACAGCTAATTTAAGCCCAATGACATCAGCATTGCTGGGGTTGGCGTTAATTGCTGGGCCGGCTGGGAAGTGTGCCCAATTTCCACTGCACCTGTGGTTAGATGAGGCTATGGAAGGGCCCAATCCAGCTTCCGTAATGCGAAACTCGCTGGTAGTGGCTGGTGGCGCTTATTTACTGTATAAATTTCAACCATTGTTAGCACTCTCGCCAGTTGCCTTGAATGCCTTAGTAATCATGGGTACGGTAACGGCAATTGGGGCAACATTAGTATCTATAGCTCAAATTGACATTAAGCGATCGCTATCTCATTCCACCAGTGCATACATGGGGTTAGTATTTTTGGCGGTAGGGTTACAGCAAGGGGGTGTAGCCTTGATGTTGCTGTTAACTCATGCGATCGCTAAAGCATTATTATTTATGAGTTCCGGTTCAGTCATTTTGACTACCCAAAGCCAGGACTTAACAGAAATGGGCGGACTCTGGTCACGAATGCCAGCCACCACCACCGCCTTTATTGTCGGTTCTGCGGGGATGGTAACAGTGCTACCATTGGGAGGCTTCTGGGCAATGCTAGCATGGGCTGACGGTTTCGTGAATATTAGCCCTTGGGTGATTGGAGTTTTATTATTAGTCAATGGCTTGACAGCATTGAACTTGACTAGAGTATTCAGATTAGTCTTCTGGGGGAAACCGCAACCAAAGACCCGTCGCACGCCAGAAGTAGGTTGGCAAATGGCCTTACCGATGGTGACTCTCACAGTCTTGACTCTACTTTTGCCTTTGATGCTACAGCAATGGTACTTACTACCAGATTGGGCAAGTATTAATTGGTATGTAGCGTTAGCGTTGTTTATTTCTACCGTGCTGGGAGTAGTTGTCGGGTCTACAGTTTATCTGCACAAAGCTTGGTCAAGATCCAGATTTTTAGCATGGAGATTTGTGCAAGACTTATTAGGTTATGATTTTTATATTGACCGAGTATATCTCCTAACGGTAGTGAGTGCAGTCGCACTGCTATCTAGAGTTTCTGCTTGGAGCGATCGCTATTTAGTCGATGGTCTAGTAAACTTGGTTGGATTTGCGACAATTCTTGGTGGACAAACTTTAAAGTACAGCATTTCTGGGCAATCTCAGGGCTATATGTTGACCATCCTCGCAGTTGTCAGCGTCCTGGTTTTTTTCATCGGCTGGTCATCGGGTTTACTAGATAAATTACCTTTTTAAAGATGTTTACAATTAGTAGGCATTGGGCATTGGGCATTGATTGTTATTCTCCCCCTGCTGCCTCATCTCCCCATTCCCAATTCCATACCTGCTTATGCTTAGTGTTTTAATTCTAGTGCCGTTAATCGGTGCAGCTTTAATTGGTTTCTCGCCCTCTGGTATCAGTGGGAAATTTGCCCGTGGGGTGGCTTTGGTCTTTGCCAATATTGCTTTTTTGTGGACAATCGTACTAACAATTCAGTTCCATCCAGGGGAAATTACTCAACAGTTTGCCGAATCTGTCCTTTGGATAGATGTCTTAGGCTTAAACTATAACCTGGGAATCGATGGTTTATCTTTGCCACTGCTGGTTTTGAATGGATTGTTAACTTCTATTGCCATCTACAGTAGCGATGAATCCCTTCAGCGTCCTAAATTCTATTACTCTTTGATACTATTATTAAGCGTTGGGGTAACAGGAGCTTTTCTGGCACAGGATTTACTATTATTTATCCTGTTTTACGAATTGGAACTGATTCCGCTATATCTGTTGATAGCTATTTGGGGTGGGGAAAAGCGGGGTTATGCGGCTACAAAATTTCTCATTTATACCGCCGTTTCGGGAATCTTGATTTTAGCAAGTTTTCTCGGCATGGTTTGGCTAAGTGGTTCCTCTAACTTTGCACTAGCAACCTTGAACACTACGACTTTACCTTTAGCGACACAGCTTTTACTGCTAGCGGGGATTTTGGTAGGTTTTGGGATTAAAATTCCCTTAGTTCCCTTCCATACTTGGTTGCCAGATGCTCACGTTGAAGCTTCCACACCAATTTCCGTGCTGTTGGCTGGGGTGTTGTTGAAGTTGGGAACTTACGGCTTACTGCGGTTTGGCATGAACTTGTTACCAGAAGCTTGGGCTTATATGGCTCCTTGGTTAGCGACTTGGGCAGTGGTAAGTGTACTGTATGGTGCATCCTGCGCGATCGCTCAAACCGATATGAAAAGAATGGTAGCATACAGTTCCATCGGACACATGGGTTATGTGCTGTTAGCGGCGGCGGCGGCCACACCATTAAGCGTGTTAGGTGCCGTTATGCAGATGATTAGCCACGGCTTGATTTCTGCCATGCTGTTTTTACTGGTAGGGGTTGTGTATAAAAAAGCCGGAAGTCGAGATTTAGAAGTTCTCCAAGGATTGCTGAACCCAGAACGGGGGATGCCCGTGATTGGTAGTCTAATGGTGTTGGGAGTGATGGCCAGCGCTGGAATACCAGGAATGGTGGGGTTTATTTCCGAATTCATTGTTTTTCGGGGCAGTTTCCCAGTTTTTCCAGTGCAAACGCTACTATCAATGCTTGGTACTGGTCTAACTGCGGTTTACTTCCTAATACTCCTCAACCGCGCCTTTTTTGGGCGGTTGTCTGCACAAGTTACCAACTTACCACGTGTATATTGGAGCGATCGCATCCCATCTGCAATTTTAGCCTTGCTAATCGTGATTTTCGGCATTCAACCTGCTTGGCTAGTGCGCTGGACTGAACCAACAATTACAGCAATGGTGAATACCCAAAATGTAGTAGCAACGGTGTCCTTGGATAAAGCAATGGGGACTAAGGATTAGGAACTTTTAAGAGGCAGGGGAGCAGGGGCAGAGGCGCAGAGGCGCAGGGGAGGATGAGGGAGAAAC
>CAZZZY010000058.1:0-14948 GCA_964658545.1 uncultured Acetobacteraceae bacterium
GCACCATCAGGTAGTACATCAGCACCAGTACCAATAGACACATCAACAAGTATACCACCTTCATCCTCGGCTAACGCTACAACTCGGTTTACCTGTCAGACTTATAATGGTCAGTCCACCGTTATGTATCAGCCACAAAGTCAACCAGGACAATTTTTTCCTTGGGCGGTACCTACGGCTTTGGGCGGTGGTTGGGACGCACAAAAGCGTTGTACAGCAATTGCCAATCGTTTAGAACTTTATCGTCCAGATGGCTTACAAGAACTCCAGACATCTGTGGAAAATAACGAAAACATTGTCTGCGTCACAACTGAAGCTAATCCAGCCTGTAGAATTGTGCTGACAGTACCGCGTGGGAAAGACCCATACATTATCCGCAATAGCATTTTTCAGAACTTGACTACTGCTGATAGCGGACAGCAGACTATAGCCGTTAATACTTATGGCGATCGCAGTAGTGGAGGAAACGAATTATATAATTTAGGACACACACTTCTAGGCAGTGGCAATAATCAAGTTAGTTCATCTAGAGGTGGGATTAATCTGAAACCTTTCCTTGATCGCCAAGATGGCGGTACTGCAAATAACCTCCGCAATGGAGTAGCAATTCGTCGTCAGTCTCAACCAAACTCTGTTCGCTTGAATCCTGGCAATTTTCGATAATTAACAAATTGAAATAAGAAGTTTGACTCTGTGAAAACTAGTCTCTGGTTTAGTTATATCGACCAGAGGCTACTTTACAACATTTATAAAAACTATAATAATTCTACTGAGATTTTATAATACCAATACGCTTGGGTTAAGGCTAAAGCCAATGCTTACATTAACCAATCGTTTGATTAGTGACTTGCAAACAATAAATAGTTAGATGATTTATCTCTTGGAAATTCCTTAATCAAAGTTTTTATTCCGCGATATAGCGGTTCTCAATTGCATGGAATACAGACCTAACCCCTAGCTCCTTCCCTTCTAGCGTTGGGGAGTAAGATTCAAAGCCTCTCTCCTAAAAGGAGAGAGGAATGGAAGTGAGGTCAAAGTGTATTGCATCTAAATGAGAAGCGCTATAATCGACCGACTTACTAGGCTCAAACGGGAAGCTAGGTAGTCAAAAAAATATCTGTATGCTGCATAAAAATTATACGTCTGCATGATAAATACGTTATATAAGCGAAATATTACAAGGGAAGGCAGAGGGTAAGCGTTCAGGGGGAGTAAAGAAGTATGAATGAAAACTTTAGTCCTGGGTCATTGCCCAGTTTAAAAGAAAAATTGTATCGATATATGTAGCACGAGATACAAAGCGAAGCCACTGCGGTGGACGGATTTCCCCAAGATCAAAACGGGGTTCCCTCTGTCTCCTGAATCCAACTGTGTGAAGGCATCTATGTATACATACAAATACTTCATTCCAGAGAATCTACGGTAACAATAACCAAAGCGATCGCGGTATTTTAATTTCAATCAACCTCATCTTATCAGGTTAAAAAACTCTAAAAGGATGATGCATACTGAATTTAAAAACTCCAGATGCTACTCGCTCCTAGCTTCCGGGTAGTTCGGAAAAACTCTAAAGAACGCCGAATGTGTTCTCCTTTAGAGAATGAGAATCCACCCTAGAGGTCTTAGGCTAAAAACCTCTTGCTTTGGGCTTTGGTGAAGACTTTTGCAGTGTCTAGGTTTTGATGATGGAATTTTTAAATAATTTTTTCTCTACTAGCCAGTTTATTCCCCACGGACATTGCTATCTCTGGAAACCAGGATTGGTGTGGTTGCATCTGGTTTCAGATGTGTTAACTGGACTTGCTTACTATTCAATTCCAGTGATGCTAGTTTATTTTGTCCGTAAACGGCAAGATGTGCCTTTCGGCTGGATATTCCTGATGTTTGGCACATTCATTGTTGCTTGTGGCACAACCCATTTGATGGATGTATGGACACTCTGGCATCCTACCTATTGGCTATCAGGGTTACTCAAAGCTGTTACCGCTTTTGTTTCCGTATTGACGGCTATAGAACTTGTGCCATTAATACCCCAGGCATTGAGTCTACCAAGTCCTGCCCAGCTAGAGGTTGCAAACTGCCAATTGGCAAAAGAAATTGCTGAACGCATACGGACAGAGGAGGTGTTGAGGGAAAGCAAACAACGCTGGCAATTAGCTTTGCGCGCCAATAATGATGGAATTTGGGACTGGAATGTTAAAACCAATGAAGTTTTCTTCTCGTCCCGATGGAAGGAAATGCTCGGTTATGAAGACCACGAAATTTCTAACCATTTAGATGAAAGGATGACACGGGTGCATCCAGATGATCTGGACTGGGTGACACAAGCAATTCAAGATCACTTTGCTCAGAAAACACCATTTTATATTACTGAGCATCGAGTTTTATGTAAAGACGGTACTTACAAATGGATTTTGGATCGAGGTCAAGCACTGTGGGATGAAAATGATAACGTAGTGCGGATGACAGGTACACAAAAAGATATCACTGAGCGTAAACAAGCAGAGGAGGCACTAAGTAGTCTACTTAATCAACTAGAAAACATGGTTGAGCAACGAACAGCAGAGTTAACAAGAATTAATCAATCACTACAAGCAGAAATTACTGAGCGCCAGCGAATAGAAGAAGCATTGCGGGAAAGTGAACAGCGATTCCGCGCTACATTTCATCAAGCTGCTGTTGGCATCGCCCATGTAGCAATAGATGGAAGGTGGTTGTTAGTTAACCAGAGACTTGGCGATATTCTCGGTTATACACCCGAAGAACTACAATTTCTAACTTTCCAAGATATTACTCACCCAGATGATGTTAATGCCGACCTAGAATATGTTGACCAAATTTTAGCAGATAATATTCAAACCTATTCGATGGAAAAGCGCTATTTCCACAAAGATAGTTCCATAGTTTGGGTTAATCTCACTGTGTCTTTAATGCGCGAACCTAGTGGGGAGCCAAAATATTTTATTTCTGTGGTTGAAGATATTAGCGAACGGCAAGCCGCACAGCGCCATCGCCAGGAGTGGGAGGAGCAAATTCAAGCATCACTCTTAGAAAAAGAGGTGTTATTAAAAGAAATTTATCATCGGGTAAAAAATAATTTACAGGTTATTTCTAGTCTACTAAGCTTGCAATCTGTTTATGTCAAAGACGAACACGATTTGGTAATATTCAAACAAAGCCAGCAAAGGATTGCATCAATGGCTCTAGTTCACGAAAAATTGTATCAGTCTCCAGACTTGGCAAAGATTAATTTTGGGGAATATATTAGAGATTTGGTAGCAAGTTTATTTACTGCATACGAAGTCAATGAAGATACGATCGCTCTGACCGTAAAAATCGACGATCATGTATTTCTCGGCTTGGATACAGCAATTCCTTGTAGCTTAATTATCCATGAGCTTGTATGCAACTCATTGAAATATGCATTTCCATTGGGTAGAAATGGTACAATCTGTATCGAAATTAGCCAAAATCAAAATCATCAAATTACACTTGTAGTTAGTGATGACGGAATTGGTTTACCAGCAAATTTTAATTTCAAAAATCTAGCTTCTTTAGGTTGGCAGTTAGTAGACGCTTTAACCAATCAACTTTCAGGAAATATCAACATCAAAGGTGCTATGGGAGTAGAGTGTCAGTTAACATTTACATTAATATAAAAAAACTCAAATATGACAAACGCAAAAATCCTAGTTGTGGAAGATGAAGCTATTGTTGCTAAAGATTTACAATATCGACTTATAAGCTTTGGTTATACGGTTCCTGTTATCGCTTCTTCAGGAGAAGAAGCAATTAATCAAGCAGTAAAAATATCCCCAGATTTAGTGTTAATGGATATTAAGCTCAAGGGGACAATGGATGGCATAGAAGCTGCCCAAGAAATCCATAGGCATTTGGATATTCCCATAATTTATTTGACTGCTTATGCTGATGAAAACACATTAGCACGAGCCAAGATAACTGAGCCATTTAGCTACTTACTCAAACCTTTTAAAGAAAGAGAACTACAAACGAATATTGAAATAACTCTGCATAAACATGGTTTAGAAAAGCAGTTAAAAGCAAATAGAAAATGGCTGGATGCACTTTTAAAAAGCATCGGCGATGGTGTGATTGCTAGTGATCTGCAAAAATTGGTAACTTTTATGAATCCAGTTGCGGAAAATCTCACTGGATGGAAACAGGAAGAAGCTTGTGGCAAAAATTCATCAGAAGTATTCAATATTGCCAATGCAGAAACTCATATCCCGATTGAAAGTCCGATCATCAAAGTTCTTCAAGATGGTATTATTGTCAGTCTACCACCAGAAACGATTCTCATTACTAGAGAAGGTAGAGAAATACCAATTGATGACAGTGCCGCACCAATTAAAGATGATAAAGATAATATTACGGGTGTTGTATTAGTTTTTCGAGATATTACTGAGCATAAACGAGCAATCGAGGCACATCAAAGGCAAATTGAGCAAGAGCAACTTATGGTGCAATGGGAGGAGATAAATCAACTCAAAAATGACTTTTTGAATTTAGTTTCCCACGAACTGCGATCGCCTCTGAGTAACATCAAGTTAATGGTTCAAATGATACAAATATCTACTGATACTGAAGAAACTCAACGCTATCTACAGCTAATGGAAGCAGAGTGCGATCGGGAGCTTGGATTAATTAACGATCTACTAGACTTACAACGCCTGGAAAGCTCATCCTATCCAGTTATTACACCTGATGCGTTGCTCTTACAACAGTGGTTAACTTGGGTGATTGAGCCGTTTCAAATCCGTGTTCAAGAACATCAGCAAACTCTACAACTGAATCTCCCTTCAAATCTCCCGCCTCTGTTATCAGATGGCATTAGCTTAGAACGAATCCTAGTAGAATTGCTCAATAATGCCTGTAAATACACACCTGCGGGTGGTGAAATTATCCTAAGTGTAAACCACAACTCCTTAGAAACGCCTGCAAAAACCATTATTACTACTAGTAATTCAGCAGAAATTCCTGCGACAGAGTTACCACGAATCTTTGAGAAATTTTATCGTCTCCCCAATGCAGATATCTGGAATCAAGGTGGTTCGGGATTAGGTTTACCCATAGTACAGAAATTAGTCGAACAACTGCAAGGAAACATTCAAGTAGAAAGCAGTAACGGATGGACAACATTCACCCTGACATTAACTGATTTATAGAGTTTGGCTAGGCTGTTGACTTTGATTAAATTAGGACTTACGTAAGAACTCTCTGAAACTCTTATTTCTCCGTGTCCTCTGCGTCCTCTGTGGTTCGATATTCCGTTACCTGTGCGTAAATCCTATAAATTTCGGGTTTTTTGGTTCATGTTATTTTTGTGACATATATTTTGCATGACTTTTTAACTCCTAAAAAGGCATAGAGTTTGGCTTCTATTCGATATGCGTAAATCCTATGAGATAATTAAAGCAAATTATTAAATCCAGAAAAATGTCATTAACTATATCTTCCACACCTCAAGGTTTTAGTACATTTATTACTAATTTAGGAATACGCGATACAACTGATGATTTTGTATTTATTAAATCATCAGTTCCTTGTGTTGCTGATGGAGTTTTCACTCAAAGTCTTTTCGCCGGGCCGAGTGTTACTATTAGCCGCGA
Source organism: uncultured Acetobacteraceae bacterium (assembly GCA_964658545.1). GTDB lineage: Bacteria > Cyanobacteriota > Cyanobacteriia > Cyanobacteriales > Nostocaceae > Nostoc. Next base: position 5,631 of record CAZZZY010000058.1, read on the forward strand.
TAACTTAAAAGATTCACAAGCACAAGGAATTGTCGTTATATCTAAGAATGCAAATGTCGCTAATGGTTCTATTGGCATCGCTGATGCCCAAGAGGTTTTGCAATTAGTTGCAACTGAAACTGGAATTGCTGCACATAATATTGTGATAGCTTCTACAGGCGTAATTGGTAGACGTTACCCGATTGACAAAATCCGATCAGGTTTATTAGGATTGGGGAAAAAATTGACTGCCGCTGATTTTAATGCCGCAGCCCGTGGTATTATGACCACCGATACAGTATCGAAACTAGCTACACGGCAAATAGGCAACGCCAAGCTGGTAGGAATTGCTAAAGGTGTTGGCATGATTGAGCCTAATATGGCTACCCTCCTAACTTTCTTTTTTACTGATGCTGCAATTTCTGCAAATAGTCTTCGTTCTATTTTTCGCTCTACTATAGATAAAACCTTTAACTGCCTGAGTGTAGACACTGACACTTCTACTAGTGACTCTGCGGTGATTCTAGCTAATGGTTTAGCAGGTGAAGTTTCAGAAGCAGATTTTGCCAGTGCATTGCAAGAAGTTGCACAAGAATTGGTGCTGAAAATTGCCAGAGATGCAGAAGGTGCTACCAAAATTATTGAGGTGACTGTAGATTCAGCGATTAATTATACACAAGCTAAAAAAGTAGCTAAAGCAATTGTCAACTCACCATTAGTAAAAACCGCCGTCTATGGAGCAGATCCGAATTGGGGACGAGTTGCTATGGCTATAGGCAAATGTGAAAATGAACAGCAGATAAATCCAGAACGTGTTGTTATAAGTTTTGATAACGTGAAAGTTTATCCTAATAGCTTAACTCATGAAAATCTAGAACAATTACGGCAAATTATGTCCAAAGACCAAGTAGATATTCATGTTAGCCTTAATATTGGCGAAGCTTCTGCAACTGTATGGGGTTGCGATCTTTCAGAGGGTTATATAGAAATAAATGGCAAATACTCAACTTGATTAACAGTAAAAATTCAGGAGTCAGAATAGTTAAATAATTACGAATTACGTTAGCGACGCGAAAAGCGAGTCCGCGTACTCCTATGGAGAAGCGAGCTACGCTTTTAGCGTCTCGTAGAGAGCGTCATTACCAATTACGAATTGTTTAAGCTCTCAGCTATACTCGAAAATCCACCCCGCCAGCAAAGAGAGAAACTAACTTTGGCATTAACCAAAAGTGCAATTAGATACTTTAATTGCAAGCAATTGCACTGAGATGATATTAGTCCTCATCTAGAGATGGATAAATGGCAGAGGTATATCAAGAGCTAATTGCTTTGTCAAAAAAGTTGACGCAGGTAGTTACTATGTAATATACTCTATTACATAGATAATAAGTTAGATTAAAAAAACTTCCTAATACGCCACGGCGTAAATAGAGCAACCATTTAAAATCCCTAAAGAGCTTATTCCATAATACTTTTGACTTCCGCCTTGCGGTACTAGCCAGTACAATACGGTGGAAATAAAATTACTATTGATACGCAAGTAGTTAATATTACGAGAAAAAATTTTAAAATCTCATACTTAACATCAAATAATTCTATTAACGCTGCATAACTAAACAAATATGGATTCTGACTATTTTAGAAGCAATGAAGGCACTCCTGTAAATAATACCCGGCAAAGCTTGCTTACTAGCGGTTGGCGACCGTTTAACCGGGAATTAGATTGGGGTTTTTTATGGCAGTTGTTGTATAGTGACTCCCGCGAATTAACTCAAAAAAGTTTGAATTTAGCGAGTAATGTTGCTGATATTTTGGGACGAAATAATTATGCTTGGTGGGCTAATTTATTAAGTATTGTATCTGATAATACCCGCTACGAAGTCGAAAAATTTTGGAATTACATCACGCCAGATCCTCACTCACCAGATCATCGCTACAAAGACGTTTTGAGTACGGAAACACCCATTGTGCAATTTGTCAGTCGTAGTAGCATTCCTATTGATTATGTTCTCAACCGACTGCAAGAAATTACTGTACTGCGAGTTTTGGGTGTGTTGGGCAATCCCGATATTATTACTCAGTATTATTCAGAAAGAGATTTTTACTTTCCTATAGATAAATTTGTTAGTTGGGAACGTTTAGACGTTATTAATACTGTTTATGCTTACTGGGCAAAACATGACATTTGGTTGCAAATTGATCCCTACGATCGCGGGCGACGACAATATAGTTTAATGGCGAGAAATCTCGCACCACTAATTAACAAAGCAACTTATGACTTAGCAGTGATGCTGAGTGGATATCAAAGTCGTGTAGGCAAAGTTCATAGCCAATTTAGCATTCGCACATTTCCGACAGATATACAAAACTTTACTGATTCTGTACAGCAAGCGATTCTTAATCAAAACCAGTTAGCAGTTGTTGTACATGGCCAACCAGGTACAGGTAAAACAGTCTGGACGCAGGCAGTAGCAAAAGAAATTCTTGTACCTTTAGGATATGTAATTTTTATTTTAGATCATGATGCGATCGCTAATTTTGTCCCCCCAACTTACATAGAGCGGATTTGTATTGTTATTAACGAAGCTGATAATCTAGCGCAAAATCGCGCTTCCGAGGTAGCGCAATACAATAACAAAACCGAACACATTCTCAGTTTACTGGATGGCACTTTGTATCAAAGTGTCATTGATGAGTCTGGTATTCAGATACAGCAACGGTTAGTTATATTGATGACTTGTAACACTACTGAAAGATTAGATCCAGCTATGTTACGTAAGGGCAGGGTGGATTTAATATATGAGTTTACACAACTATTTATTTGAATTGGGTAATACCATTTCACCCAAACGTTAATGCATCATCTGACTTTTCACGGTATCTGGAAAAACTCTCTCTTTAGGATGCGGAATGTGGGTTTTATTACTTAGGATGGTTTCGAGTTAAATAAAGTTGTATTTAAAATTACAGGTAATGAAAAACTAGATTTGTGGGGAATTAATTTTCCCCCGCTATCAAGGAGTAATAATGGTTTTAAGTCAATATCAACGTGCTGTAGGCGTATTTACTCATCGTCGAGATGCAGAACAAGCACTACATGAGTTGAGAGATTCTGGCTTGGCGATGGAAAAAGTATCTGTAGTTGTACAGAATGCAGATCGCAATCATGAAATTGCCGAGGATGAAATTAAAGAGCGCACTGGTGATAAAGCCGACGAAGGTGCAACAGTAGGAGGGCTTTCAGGGGGCGCTGTTGGTGGGTTGACTGGTTTATTAGTCGGTCTTGGTACTTTAGCAATCCCTGGAGTTGGGCCAATAATGCTGGCTGGCGCAGCTGCAACTGCTTTAGTTACAACCCTTGTCGGTGCAAGTATTGGTGCTGCTACTGGGACTTTTGCTGGTGCGCTAATTGGTTGGGGAATTTCAGAAGAGCAAGCTAGAGCATATAACGAGCGAGTAGAGCATGGGCACTATTTTATAATCGTAGATTGTACATCTTTTGAAATTGCTCAAGTAGAAGCAATTTTACACCGTTGGGGTATTGAAGAGTTTGGCATTTACGAGCCTCTCAATAGTGAGCAATTACCTACAAATTATCTGACCACCACGACTTCTGCAACTGCCACTCCTAATAAAAGTGGGATTTTGAGCAAGTATGCTATTAGTTGTTTTGATAACATAGATAATGCTAAAGCCACAATTAACGATATGGATGTCGCAGGTTTTTCAGCAAATCAGATGTCTTTAATTTGTAAAGACTTTTCTCAATTGATTGGATTAACTGATATTAACTTAAGTGAGCGCTTTGATGCTATGAGGCTAGGAATAGCAGATGAATGGGCACGCTTTTACAACGAGCAAATTGCTCAAGGCAATTACATACTCATCGTTAGTGGCACAGATAAAGAGCTTGAGCAGGCTAGCTTGATTTTGGGCAATTATGGGGTTCAGGAATGTCAAATTTATGACCCCATGTTAATCCGTTCTTGAAAACTAGTACCGGAAAATTTAACAATTTTGATTTTTTAAATATACGTAGGGTGCGTTATGCCTCTGCCTAACGCACCATCATAAGGCTTTGGTGCCTTACGCTACTTAGATTTTTTCTCCAAATCAAACCGGATTTCTATATTCGGTTCTAGGTAGATGCCCTTTCCACTTTGTTGTGTGAAGAAAGTAACTCCCACGATTTAGTTGAAAAAAGTATAGGATATCGAACTACCTATTTTTTTTAAGTTCGTGCATACTTCTCACAACCTTTGTTACTAAATTTCTGGGTGTAAATCTGACGCTTTCAGTCAATATCTTATTTCTCATCCCAGGTATAACAACAGTTTTATTTTTCATTAAGCTCTGATAACCAATCTTAGCAACGGTTTCCGTATCCATCATTCTGTTAACATTAGCAATCTTGGAATTTTCCATTGCAGCAGTTTGTTGGAATTCCGATGCTGTTGGCCCCGGACAAAGAACAGTCACGCTGACACCTGTACCCTCTAATTCATTAGCGATCGCTTCTGAAAAGGATAAGACATAGGCTTTAGTAGCAAAATAAACTGCCATTAGAGGACCTGGTTGAAATGCTGCTGCTGAGGCCACATTTAAGATTTTTCCATAGTCTTGCTCGACCATATCCTTGAGAAATAACTTAGTTAAATGAGTCAGGCTGACCATATTTACCTGGAGCATTTTCAGTTCAATACTCAGGTCTGTTTCGCTAAATGCTCCATAAGTACCAAAGCCAGCATTATTAACCAACACATCAATCTTGATAGATGCTTGCTGTAGTTGTGTAAAAATTTCTTCTGGGGATGTTGGGATAGATAAATCCTTAACAAAAATTTTGACAAAAATACCAAATTTTTGCGGAAATTCTTTTATGATTTCATTAAGTTTTTGTTCATTCTTATCCACTAACACCAGATTATAACCATGACGAGCAAAAATCTGGGTTAATTGATAGCCTATCCCACTAGCCGCTCCTGTAATTAGAGCAGTTTTTTTTTGCCGAGTTTCGGATGTTTTATTCATGTTGCAAAAATGACTAACTTGAGTTAATTATTTTAATTTTTATAAATTTAGCTACAGGAGTATATAATATTTGCTGGAGCTAAATTTATGGTGAAAAAATGATGCTATCCACCTGAAATGAGTATGCTTCAATCCAGCATATTAGGGGCAGATATAAAAATCTGTATCTATATAAACAAGAGCAAAATATTTAATATTTTTATCAATGCCACAGCATAATTCCGTTACTATAACTGACGTGCAAGCAGCACAAGAGCGAATTTTGGGAATTGCCCACCGCACGCCTGTGCTGACTTCTAGAATCGTTAACGATCGCACCAATAACCAAGTATTCTTTAAGTGCGAAAACTTTCAACGCACGGGGGCATTTAAATTTAGAGGGGCGTACAATGCCCTAGTTCAACTATCGGCAGCACAAAAACAAACAGGCGTTATCACCTATTCATCAGGAAATCATGGCCAAGCGATCGCTTTAGCTGGAAAACTCCTAAATATCCCTACCACTATTGTCATGCCTGATGATGCACCCACTGTCAAACAAACTGCTACTCGTGGTTATGGTGCAGAGATAATTTTATACAATCGCCAACAAACAAACCGAGAAGAATTAACCCAAAATTTAGCACGTGAAGGTTCTTTGACACTCATTCCCCCTTACGATCATCCTTATGTAGTCGCGGGACAGGGGACAACTGCTTTAGAACTAATCCAAGAAGTTGGTCAATTAGACTTATTATTAGTTTGTTGTGGGGGTGGCGGATTACTTTCAGGTTGTGCGATCGCAGCCAAAGCACTTTTACCCAATTGTAAAGTAATCGGGGTAGAACCAGCACTTGCCGACGATGCGACCCGCTCTTTTCACAGCAAAACCCTGCAAACTATCAAGAATTCTGATACCATCGCCGATGGTGCGCGGACTCCTAGCCTTGGTCAAATTACTTTTCCATTAGTGCTGCATTACGTCGATGATATGGTGACGGTATCTGAAGAAGCGATTCTTCGCACCATGTTTTTTTTGTGGGAACGTCTGAAAATTGTCGTTGAACCCACCGGAGTCCTCGCAGCAGCAGCCTTACTCGAAGGTGTAGTCACAGCACCAGAGGCGAAAATTGGTGTCATCATTAGCGGTGGGAATGTAGATTTGGCGCAAGTTGGTCAATTGTTTTCTATGGGATTGTAATCAAGTCTTTGTTAGTCCACACAGGAAAGCTCTGTTTCTGTAGCCGAGAATTCTATTCGCTTACTGAATCAAGTGTTATAAGTTACATCTGTACTCTAAAAGTTGTGTTGAAAATGAAGTAGCGATCGCCGATTTTTCCCGAACATTTGGCTTAAAAAGCCTGATAATCAAGGGTTAAGTGAATAATTTTTCTACATGGTAATATTGTTTTGTTTAGGTACGGACATCTAGTATGGTTCCCATAAAGACTGTTCTCAAAGATTCAGAGGAAGTCACTCGGTTGTTTTCTCATCTTGAATTTGATGGAAAAAAGCTCAATCATCAACCGGGTAGCGTATTGGGAAGTACTGCATTAATTGCGGGAACCACCGTTGGAGCGGGGATTCTCGCCCTACCAGCCGTTACCCTGCCCTCTGGGATTGTGCCATCCACATCTGGACTGATTACTGTTTGGCTCTACGCTTTAGTTTCAGGGTTATTGGTTGCAGAAGTAACCTTAAACACGATGCGAACAGAAGGGCGCGCGAGTATCGGTTTTTTGGGAGTTGTTGAGAAAATCCTTGGTAAACTGGGAGCGCGAATTGCAGGGGGTGCATATTTATTCATGCACTATGCTCTTTTGGTGGCATACATCACCGAAGGCGGGGAGATATTAGGATATGCGGCAGCAAAAATCTGGAGTGTGCAGATATTGCCTACATGGGTGGGTACAACTACTTTCACGCTCTTATTTGGTGGTATTATGTATTTTGGGCGAGAAAAGTTTATTGAGAAATTAAACAGCGCCTTTGTCGGAATTGTCATCGTTTCTTTTTTGGGACTATTATTTCTAGCAGGAAGGCATATTCAGAGTGCCCAACTGTTATTTCAGGACTGGAGTGCCCTTGGTAGTGCTATTTCAGTGATGTCTGTGGCACTATTTTTCCAAAACGTTGTGCCGCTGGTTGTGGCGCAACTCGAAGGGGATGCCCGCAAAATTCGTCAGTCTATCTTTATTGGTTCTGTGATTCCTCTAATTATGTTCTTGGCGTGGAATGCTGTAATTTTAGGAAGCGTCAGTCCCGATATGCTACATGGCACATCTGACGGTAAAACTGTTTTTGATCCACTACAAATTCTCCGAGCAGGTGGGGCGGGGGAATGGTTAGGCGTGTTAGTATGCATTTTTTCAGAGTTTGCGATCGCTACATCATTTATTGGATTTGTGTACGGATTGCTGGATTTGTTCAAAGATATTTTCCTGATTGCACAGGGCAAATTTTCTAGTCGCCTCCCCCTCTATTCGCTGGTTCTTTTCCCTCCAATGACTCTCGGAACCCTCAATCCCAGTATCTTTTTTACAGCCCTAGATTACACTGGAACATTTAGTATCTCAGTTCTAGGTGGAATTATTCCGGCGTTAATGAGTTGGAAGCAACGTCAAGAACAAAAAAATTCAGATAGTATAAATCAACCATTGGTTCCTGGTGGGAAGGTGACACTCATGATGATGATTGGAGTGGCATTAGCCCTAATAGGAAGACAAATTATGTCAATTTATACAAAGTAGAAGCATCAATGAAATTTTTAATGTAGTATTTAAAGTATCTAGCTGTAGTATAAATATCCCAATCACAATCAAATGAGTGATTCTCGTCTTGTCAAAATCAGCAAATATCTCAGTAAATATCTGCGACACACACCGGATGCAATTGGAATTAAACTTGCTCCTGGTGGTTGGGTTGCTGTTGATGAACTAATTACCGCTTGTACTAAAAACAAGTTTCCGATTACCCGTCAAGAATTACAGGTGGTAGTTGAATACAACGAAAAACAACGTTTTTCTTTTGATTCCACAGGTACTCTGATTCGGGCAAACCAAGGACATAGTGTAGCAGTCGATTTACAATTAGAACCTGTTGCTCCTCCAGATGAGCTTTATCACGGCACAGGACGCAAATCTGTAGATTCAATTCTGCAAACAGGACTTTGCAAAATGTCAAGACATCATGTCCATTTATCGAAGGATATTGCAACAGCACAAACTGTTGGTGCGAGACATGGAAAAGCAGTGGTTTTTGCTGTATCTGCTGCCGCAATGCATCAGGCAGGTTACATTTTTTATTGTTCTGATAATGGTGTTTGGTTAGTAGATCATGTGCCACCTGAGTATCTCCAAAAAATTTCGGTAGTGCGAAATTATGAGTAAATTAATCAATGAAACACGAGTGATTTTAATTGGCGGTTCTTCTCATGTAGGCAAATCGACCCTTGGTCAATCTTTGGCAGCGAAGCTTGGTTGGAGTTATTGTTCTACGGACAAACTCGCGCGACATCCTGGCCGTCCTTGGGTGGGTGCAAATGGAAAGCCTATTCCAAAACACGTAGCAGAACATTATGGAACTTTGTCTGTCGAGGCTCTTTTTTTAGATGTATTGTCGCATTATGAGAAAAATGTGTTGCCGCAGGTCGAGGCTATTGTTCATTCTCATGTGTCTGATTTATCAACGGAATGCCTTATCCTTGAAGGATCTGCTTTATGGCCGGAATTTGTAGCGAATTTAGTTGGCGAAAATGGTGTTAAAGCGATTTGCCTTACGGCTAGCGACCAACTCTTCTCTTACCGAATTTTTAGTGAAAGTAATTTTTATCATGTAGATGAGGATAAAAAACACTTAATTCAAAAGTTTCTGAACCGTACCCTATTCTACAATAAACGGATGAGACAGAAGATTGAGCATCTCGGATTGATATGTATTGATATAGAATCTGTGTCAATGGCAGATGAACTTTCAAAGCTCATCCTAGCACCAACGCCAACATTCAAACTGAAAAGCAATTAAATCATTATAAATATATTTCTGATCACTCTAACCTCATTCAAGTAGATTACCTGATATAGCGGCTCACGACCTGGTAAGCTGTTCCACATTTAAATTGCATATACTGGGCGGGCAAGATGCCCACCCTACAAGAGTTATGCTTAATTCGATTATGCAAATTAGATGTTTTTTAGCTTACTGTGTCAAGCTAGTTTTGAGGGTTCGTAGTAAGGACTAAAGTCCTTACTACGAACCTGCTTACCCCACTGCGTTTCTATCCGTCTCGGAATTCATTCCGAGTCTCATAGCAGAAGTCCACTTAAGTGG
>CAZZZY010000059.1:0-14907 GCA_964658545.1 uncultured Acetobacteraceae bacterium
AAGTACCGTTCTATTCCTATATTTTCTTAATTCATACCGCAATCAGCAACGCCGATTTTGGATTTTGGATTTTAGATTAGTCATTTCTATATTTGTTTTGTATAGATGCATAAATTCTTATTTTTAACTCCTAACTCTTCCTCATGCAAACCGATCCAAAACCAGGAACACTTTACGTCGTCGGCACACCAATTGGCAATCTGGAAGATATAACCTTTCGAGCGGTGCGAATTTTGCAGACTGTGGATATCATTGCTGCGGAAGACACCCGTCACACAGGGAAACTGCTACAACATTTTCAAGTCAAGACTCCCCAAGTGAGTTACCATGAACACAATCGTACCAGCCGCATCCCAGAATTATTAGAGCATTTAGTCAACAATAAAGCGATCGCTCTTGTGAGTGATGCTGGAATGCCAGGAATTTCCGATCCGGGATATGAACTGGTGAAAGCCTGTATTGAGGCGGGAATTCCAGTAGTTCCGATTCCTGGTGCTAGTGCAGCAATTACGGCTTTGAGTGCAGCTGGATTACCAACGGATCGGTTTGTCTTTGAAGGCTTTCTGCCGGCGAAAACTCAACACAGACAAGAACATTTAGAGTCTCTGCAAACAGAATCTCGCACATTGATTTTCTATGAATCGCCCCACCGCTTGCGAGATACTTTGCAAGACTTAGTAAAAGTTTGGGGAAGCGATCGCCAAATTGTGCTAGGGCGGGAGTTAACTAAATTGTATGAAGAATTTTGGCGGGGGACAATTGCCGAGGCGATCGCTCACTACAGCCAACGAGAACCCCAAGGTGAATATACATTAGTAGTGGCAGGAATTCCAGCCAGTCGCCCCCAACTGACAGAAGAGGAATTGAAAGCCGAATTGAAACAGTTAATTAGTCAGGGAATATCGCGATCGCAAGCTAGCCGTCAGTTAGCAAAAGCGACTTTTCTTCCCCGTCGCCAACTATATCAACTAGCTCTTTCCATAGTTCTAGACTCTGATAGTAATATTTAACCTCTCTCTTAAAAGGAGAGAGGTTAAATATTACTCCCCAATGCTAGCAGGGAAGGGGTTGGGTGTTAGGTCTGTATTTGATGCAATTGAAAACCGGCATTTTTCCTATAAGCTTTTACTTTCCAGCTTGACTCTTGGTAAATAAATAAACATCATCTTGGTGATATTTTAAGCTAAATTGAGGTTGATTTTGCAGTTGATTGACTATATTTAAAGCAAATTGTTGATTACTCAGCCAACCAGGGTGGCGTGTATTGAGCAAAACATAGTCAAATTGACTTAAATTTTTTGCTAAATCAGCATTGGTAAATTGAATTAATTTTCTGTGTGTTAGATGAGGAGTGATTTGGGCTGTAGTATAGACACTACCTTGGGTTTTGACTTGAGCAACTGCTTGATTTGTTGAGTACCAATTATCAAGGGACTTCAGATAAACTGACCAAAAATAACTATATTTACCCAAAATCAAAAAACTGATCAGCGACCACAAGATAATTCCTCGTTTATTTTGTAATAATCCTTTCCCAAAACTAAGGCTTTGGATTACCACTAATATCAGAAATGGTAGTATTGGTAAAGAATACTGGAAAACTATGTCTTTCTGTTGTAGAGGAGTAGCAAGTAAATTAATTGTCAAACAAGGAATAGCACTAATCATTGGCGCTATACCCGGAAGGGAAAAGCCCCATAACACAGGTGCTACTAATAAAATTAAGTAAATGAGATTATTCAAAGAAAAAAGTGTTTGTAAAAAGACTTGCGGTTGTAAGAGTAAATTTTTAGCTATATCCCCAAAAGAATTACCTAAAGAACTATAGCGATGAAGATGGCGAGTAATTGCAGCTGCGGGTCCACCGGAAAAAGGTATGATCAAGTTGAGAGCGATCGCAAACCAAGCCGCGCCACAAATTAGAGCGATCGCACCATACAAGCGTTTCTTCTCAAAGAAAATCAACCATACTCCCATTGCTGCAACTGTAAGGGCGAAAACCTCTTTACATCCCATTACTAAGAAAATACAGCAACAAAACCACCAAATTTTTCCTAATCTCGCCATTAACACAGCATATAAAAAAGCACTGGGAGCAATTACATCTAGGTGAAAATCAAATAAGTTAACATTAAACACTAACGGATAAAGTAAGTAAGCAATTACAACCGCCAAACATTGTTCTGGCTTTAATCCTGCGTGACGTGCTAAATACCATGTCGGTAAAGCACCACTAGCTAAAATAAAAGCTTGTAAACCGAATAACCAATAAACACTTGGGTAAATTTTATACAGTAAACTAACTGGATACCATAACCAAGCAGCATGATCAGCAAGAATATGAAAACCAAGTAAAGAAGGAATTGGCGCTTGTCCTTGACTGATTAAATACAAACCTTGATCAAAAATTCCTAAATCAGCAGAAGCCGATTGAAATAAAATATGGCGCACACTGCTACAAATAAATAAAATTATCGTACTCAACGCAATGATCAAAATAATTTTGTCTTTTGTCATTAATTGTTTATCATTATGATTGCTATATATCCCAAATAGTATCATTCTAAATAAAGTGGTCGCGCTTTAATTGCCAGATATTACATGAAAAGCCTAGTTCATTTTTCCTTTTGGAAGCAAATTATTCTTGCTGTCCTATTTTACGCTGTTTGCAGTAGTATAGGTATATTTTTATCATCGGATGGAGTTGCAAAATTAGCGGTAGAAGAGGGAAGAGAGTTTCAGTACTGGGATGCAATTCATTATGTAAATCTGGGTTTGCATCCTCGTTGTCAAGCATTCTACCCGCTCTGGCCTAAAATAATTAGTTTGTTTGCTCCAGAGAATTCCATTGTTGGGCTTAGGTATGCTTTTATCCTCTGTAACACCCTCTTTGTTTTGTCACTACCTATTGTCTTATTCGTCTTGCGAAAAGTCATTAAGTCAGAAAGTCTGAGCTTTATCACTCTTACACTTTATGTTCTTAATCCCAATTCTATTTTCCATAGTATTGGCTACACTGAGAGCTTGTTTTCGCTCTGGGCAATTATTAGTGTTGTAGCTCTTTTATTTTCAACTTCTGTGCTTTGGAATGGCATCTTAGCAGTATCCGTGATTATGATGTCTGTGTCTCGACCGAGTTTAGTGCAATTTCTTTTTGCTTCATTTGCTGCGATCGCTTGCTTAGTTTTAGGAAGTAACTTAGGGTCTCAAACCCATTCCCAAAGCAGAGATTGGAAAAAATATACTATCCCCACTGCACTAATTGCTATATGCGCGATGGTCGGTTATTCAATCTACGGTATCTATTGTCTATTATCAACAGGCAACTTTTTGACTCCCTTTCAAGCTCAGATAGAGTGGGGAAGAACTCTTCAGTTCCGACCGCTACTTCTGCTGTTTCCCAGATCCCTGTTAAATGACTTACACGGTCTGTACTTTCCATTTATTATATTATCCCTGGTGCTTGTTCTCATTTACTTTAATGCCAAACACAAGAAGATTTCGCTGTATGTACCTAAATACCCTCTACTATCGATAACCCTTTTTTATCCTCCTATAGCGATTTTGATTTATTCCATCCGTTCTTGGCAGTTAGCCAAAGCCGATAAGCTTACTCCTCAATTTGTAACTCCAACCATTGTCCAACTACAAACTAATTATGTATTCTTTTTCTGCTTATTCATTTGTATAGCCAATGCAGCAATTGGATTTTTAGCAGCTTCGGGTTATCTCTATAGTCTGGCACGATTTGTATTTGCAACGCCCTTATTTTTTATTGCTTTCGGTATGGTGGCAGACCATCTTGATAGTCCAAAGACACGAGAATTTCTTTATGGGTGTCTCCTAGTTTCTGGCTTAGGGCTAGTCCATCAATGGTATAGTTGGGGCAACAACCATTGGGTAGGGTAATTGGATATAGGACTCATATTTGATTTTTGAAATACACGTAGGGTGCGTTACGCCGTAGGCTAACGCACCACCTAAAGTTTTTGATGCCGGACTCTCGGCGATAACAAACCCTACATATACTGAGAATTTTTCATAAATCAAATCGGATTGCTATATAAAGCATTTTTATTCACTGAGAACCCTATTCTAAGATTACCAAACTTTTGGGGATGAAAGCGATATGCCAAATCATCTAATTCAAAAAATATTTCAAAACTCACCTGTACTTTTCTTGATCGTTTTAGCTATAACCATCAGAATTTACAATATTAATTCGCCAATTATCGGCATTCACTCGTGGCGGCAGTCAGATACAGCAGCAATGTCCAGAAATTTTTATGAAAATGGTTTTAACTTTTTTTATCCTCAAATTGATTGGGGAGGTAATTCACCTGGTTATTGTGAAACTGAATTTCCAATTTATTCATTTATTGTTGCTCTTGTTTACAGGCTTTTTGGAGTTTCGGAATTCTGGGGCAGATTATTATCAATTATCTTTTTTTTGGTAGCGCTCTATTTCCTATATAAACTTCTTCTGAAACTTTTAGATAAAAAAATTGCATTTTGGTCTTGCTTATTTTTTGTCATGCTACCTCTAAATACTTATTATAGTAGAACTTTTCAGCCAGAGTCTATGCTCTTGATGTGTTCAGTTATCGGCATTTACTATTTCACTAATTGGCTGGATTCACAAAAATTGCAAGATTTAATATTATCAGGTACATTTGTCGCCTTGGCTAGTCTAATTAAAGTTTTGCCAATAATATATTTAGGAATACCACTTTTTTACTTAGCATGGACTAAATTTGGTATCCGAGTTTTTTCTCAAATATCTTTGTGGATTTATAGCATATTTATATTGGCATCTGTAGCTCTATGGTATTATCATGCTCATCAATTATTTTTAGAGTATGGTAATACTTTTGGTTTTTGGTCAGGCTCAACAAATAGATATGACTACAATATTATCCTCACCTTACATTTTTGGACAGAAATATTATTTAGAACTGCTGTGAGACATTTTGCTATTTTTGGTTTCCCCATCTTTATATTAGGATTATTTATTAATCGAAAGAATCAGCGGGAGTATGTGTTAGATATTTGGTTAATTTCAGTAATCTTAACCTGGATTTTAGTACCTGTAACTAGCTTAGTGCATGAATATTATCAACTTCCATTTATGCTTCCAGGAGTGGTATTCATTGGTAAAGCTTGTAGTCATTACTGGGATAAAAATGCTCAGAAAATTAATAATAAAAATAGAAAAGCTTTGGTGTTGTGTTTATGTCTAACTTTAACTGCTAGCTCTACAATCTATATTATTGACTATATGTTTAAGGAAAGAATAGATAAATCTGCTGTTCTTCAACTATCACAACAAGTAAAACAAAATACTGAAGCAGAGTCACTGATAATTTCTAGTACTGGTAGTGACCCAACCTTGCTTTATTTATCACATCGTAAGGGATGGCTGATTAACCACAGCGATGTAACAGAAGAATATATTTTATCTAGAGCAAAATTTGGAGCCAAGTATCTGGTGGGCAGCTTTAATTTTGTGGAAAGCTATAATTTAGTTGTCAATGACAATCAAAAGCAAGCAATTAATAATATTCTCAATAAATATCCTAATCTCCTCAAAGATGGTGTGAACTTTATCGCTAAATTAACGTGAGTTCAACAGATAAACCAAGGACGAAAAACTAAGGCTTGGCATATTGCTACATCCTTCTCTATCAATTGATTGATACCGTTAATTAGATAGAGCCGCTTTCTTCATTCTCAGGAATATTCCAATGATATCTAAAGATTTTTGATATTAGTTCTCTAGATAGAGCAGAAATTTTGTCGGTCAACTTTAATATGAAATAGTCAAAAGCAAACAAAGTACATCCTCACGAAGGAGAAATTCAATGGGTAACATTATTGCTTGGCTAGTTTTGGGTTTAATTGCAGGTGCATTAGCTAAGGTATTTTATCCAGGAACCCAAGGTGGCGGTATTCTCTCCACCATTGTATTAGGAATTCTTGGGGCTGTAGTCGGGGGTTATTTGGGTCAAGTCTTGCTAGGAAGTAGTTCAGCAGCCGCCGCATCTGTAGGAGCTTTATCTTTTGGAAGCATTTTATTTGCTGTTCTGGGTGCGATGCTACTGATTTTCCTTTGGGGTTTGCTGACTCGTCGAGCTGTGTAATTACCTGAAATTAGCTAACACTCTTGGGAATCACTTCTAGCTGCAATCAACCGAGAAAATGACATTAGAAAAAGAGCGAACAACTATAGGAGTTTTCGCTAGACATTCCGATGCACAATTGGTACTTCAGGAACTAAAAGCTTCTAATTTTCCTATGCACAAAGTTTCTGTAATTGCACGGGATACGGAAGAAAAAAGTGATATTGCTGGTGTTGAAGTTAAAGAGCGCGCTGGCAATACATTCTCAGAAGATGCTGCTGAAGCCCTTACTAATGGTGCTTTAGGCGGTCTTACTGGTTTATTAGTCGATTCAGTTATCTGGCTAATTCCTGGTATAGACAGAGTTATGCTGGCTGGAGGCGAAGCAAGAGCGATCGCTACCACTTTAACAGATGGCTTGCCTGGTGTGTTCCTAAGTTTAGGAATTCCTGAACAGCAAGCACAGTGTTATGGCGAACTTGTTTGTAAAGGTTACTATTTGGTAATAGTAACCGCCATAGACATAGAAATTCGTCTTGCTAAGAAGATTTTTAATCGCTGCAATATTCAACAATCAAGTCTTTATCAGCCATATTCGACCCCAAGTAGTCGCTATAAAAATGCAGTTGGTGTTTTTTCTACACGCGAAGACACAGAAAGAGCAATTACTGAACTGAGAACTGCTGGCTTTCCCATCAGTCAAGTGTCGGTGGTTACTCCCTATACAAACGCGATAAATAATATTACAGAGGTAGATATCAACAATTTGAAACATAGCTACACTAATTTAGGGATTCCTGACGATCTAGCCAGAGATTATGAACATCAAGTTATCCTTGGCAATTACCTATTAGTCCTAAGTAGTACTGATATCTACATGGCAGGTGCAAGAGCTATTTTAGAGAGTAACAATATTCAAAATTTTCGGATATTACAGCCAACCTGCACTTAATCTGACTGAAAGCGATCGCCATCGTCAGGTGATTAGTAACCTTTAGTTAAATGTCAAAATCAATCTCATGGAGTTTGACATAATACCACAATTGTGTATATTCTCCGAAAGTTGTAGCACAAGCACATTGGTTGTCCTAAAACTTACCTACTTCATTTTTATAAAAAATAGATGATGTCAATCTGAAATTTAAGCTACAGCAGGGTAATCTTCGAGTAAAATAATATCTGTTTCAAATAGTCAAATAGTGGCTTCATAACCAATCCTGCCCATTTCTGGTTCGGAACCCAGTTCAACAAGATAAGTACCTGTGCAAAATTAATTGCCTATTTTTTAAGTCTGTATCCTTTACTGGATAGGGAATACAGGCAAATGAGATGTGAAATTTATTTTGTATGACTACTTATGACCAGTGTCCAGAGTGAGGATGGTATTGGATTATAGTTCCCAATTCACCGATAAATTCTATATTTTACCTTTGCAGAATTTTGGTATTGCTAAGAGAATGTTTGAAAAGTCGTAAAGTATACTAGAAAGCCCGCTTCCATTCCTCTCGCCCACAGGGAGAGAGGCTTTGAAACCCCCATTCCCGCACTTCGTGCCGCTACGCTAACGTAGGGAAGGGGGGCTAGGGGGGTTAGGTTCCTGATGTTTTGATGTTACCAAAAATACTTTTCAAACATCCTCTAAGTCAATTCCTACAATCATAAAAAATACTATTTTTTTAGTAGAATTCAGATGTGAAATTTCTAATTTAAGAACAGGTATTTAACTATCCATCGGAAGATTTAAAGAAAGAGATGATTGCTTATTTTGAAAGAAATTATATTGTCTCAAGGCTGAATGTTTAAGAACGTTACTATCAAACATTTTTTATAATTTTCTACGAAAAAATTAAATTAATAGATGTAAAGCAATGTTATAATTTTATTTTAAAAATAATTATGAGTTTTTACGTCATCTGAAAAAGCTAACGCGAATTTCCCCCCAGCCTCTACCCTACTATGGTAGGGGGAAAATTTAAAGCCTCTCATAGAGCAGGAGAAAGGTTTTCCAGATGCCATGAAAAGTCAGCAAAATAATTTAGATGCATCGGAATGGAATGGAGTATCCCATATTTTTGGGGACGATTATCCAAATACTTACAGCAGCCAAAAAATAATTTAAATAACTGTCTGGAATAATGTTGAACCGTTTGAAGATTGGAACCAAGATTGGAGTAAGTTTTGCCCTAAGTTTGGCAACTCTGACCACTATTGGTCTAATCTCCTACCAAAGCACCAATGATCTAATTGAAACTTCGCGCCAAGAAAACCATACCTACCAGGTGTTAAGTCAGCTTGAAGACCTGAGCTTGCAAGTAACCAATGCTGAGACTGGGCAACGTGGTTACTTAATTACTGGAGAACAGAGCTATCTGGAACCTTATAATGCTGCCATTAATGTATTGGATCAAAAAATCAAGGAACTTCAGAGATTAACGGCTGATAACCCCAACCAACAGCGGCGACTGGATATTTTGCAGCCACTAATCACGAAGAAACTAGATGAACTAAAAAAAACCATTGACTTGCGCCAAAATCAAGGCTTTGAAGCTTCCCAGAAGATTGTGCTGACAGACCAGGGTAAGCAACTGATGGGTGAAATCCGCAAAGTAATTTTGGCGATGAAAACTGAAGAGAATACACTGCTGAAACAGCGCTCTGAGAAGGCACAAGCTGCGGCCCAGGAAACGATCGCTAGCATTGTCTATAGTATTCCCTTATTTTCTTTAATCTTAGGTTTGATTGGATTCGCCCTGACCAGAAATATCTCAGCCCCTCTGAAGCAAGTTTCTGATTTAGCAGAAAAAATGGCGGATGGGGATTTATTGGTAAATTTACCAGATAGCGATCGCCAGGATGAAATTGGTGTGTTGACGCGCACCTTCAACCAGATGATCGTTAATTTACGAAACACAACTCAAAAAAATGAAGAGCAAAACTGGCTAAAGTCTAACTTAGCTGAATTTACCCAGATGCTTCAAGGACATCGAAATCTGGAAAGTGCGTCACGCCTTATCTTGTCAAATTTAGCACCACTGGTTGGAGCATCACAGGGCGTTTTTTATCTGATGGACTCAATAAACGACCAGCCTATACTGAAGTTGTTGAGTAGTTATGCTTACAAAGAGCGCAAAAACCTAGCAAATCAGTTTCGCTTGGGTGAGGGATTGGTGGGACAATGCGCCCTAGAAAAACAAAGAATCCTCCTCACGGAAGTTCCTAGTGACTATATCCGCATCACTTCCGGCTTGGGAGAAGCACCACCGCTAAATATTATTGTCTTGCCTATACTGTTTGAGACGCAGGTGAATGCCGTACTTGAACTGGCCTCTTTTGGCCCTTTCAACCATTTGCATCTGACTTTTTTAGAGCAATTGACTGAAAATTTGGGGGTATTTTTAAATAACATCGCCTCACAATTGCAAACCCAGCAACTACTTGAAGAGTCTGTGACTTTAACAGAGGAACTACAAACCCAGCAAGAAGAACTACAGCAAAGCAATCAACGCCTGGAAGAACAGGCGCAAGAATTGGAAGAATCGCAATTTCTTGTGAAGCAATCTAACGAAGAATTACAACAACTAAATGAAGAGTTAGAAGAAAAAGCAGAACTGTTAGAAATCCAAAATCGAGAAGTTGCCCACAAGAACCAGGAAGTTGAAAAGGCGAGGCAGTCTTTGGAAGAAAAAGCTGAACAACTAGCGTTGTCTTCTAAATATAAGTCAGAATTTCTGGCAAATATGTCCCACGAATTACGGACACCGCTAAATAGCCTGTTAATTTTAGCAAGGCTGCTAGCAGATAACTCTCTTAGCAACTTGACCGAGAAACAAGTAGAATACAGCCGGACTATTTACTCGGCTGGCAATGATTTGCTGGAGTTGATCAATGACATTCTCGATTTAGCAAAAATTGAGTCGGGCACTATGCTGCTCAATATTGAGCAAATTGCTTTTGTAGATTTGGAAACATCTCTAGAGCAGACTTTCCGGGAACTTGCCCACAATAAAGAACTAAGTTTTACTATTGAACTGGATGAGAAGTTACCCTCGGCAATTTCTAACGACTCCAAACGCCTCCAACAAGTGCTGAAAAATCTGCTGGCTAACGCCTTTAAATTTACTGAACAGGGAGGCGTAAAGTTAGAAATTAGCATGGCTTCGGATGCAGATCAAGTAGATAATCCCATGATTGCTTTTGCAGTTAGCGACACGGGTATAGGCATTGCAGCCGAGAAGCAGAAGATTATTTTCGAGGCATTTCAGCAAGCAGATGGCACAACTAGCCGCAAGTACGGGGGAACTGGCTTGGGTTTGTCCATCAGCCGCGAATTGGCTCAACTATTGGGGGGGAGAATTGAATTAGTCAGCGAACCAGGACAGGGAAGCACTTTTACCCTCTACTTGCCCAGGCGACAGGACAAAAATGATCAAAATACTCTGACACTCCCTGAGCGAACGACCTCTATCCGCAAAGCACCGACCATCAAAGAACTGCCTCTACTCGAAAACAGACCCACAACTGAGGATACTTCTGCATCCGCGAAAGTACTTACTACCTTCCCCCACGAAATTCCAGATGATCGAGAAATAATTCAACCGGGCGATCGCATTTTGCTAATTATCGAGGATGACGACAAATTCGCCCGGATCTTATTAGATATGGCTCGTCAGCAGGGCTTTAAGACCATCGTTGCTTTACAGAGCAAACAAGGTTTAGCACTAGCGCAACAGTTTAAACCCAATGCGATTATGCTAGATATCTATATGCCAGAAATGGATGGTTGGACGGTTCTGGATCGTCTGAAGCATAAGCCAGATACTAGACATATACCAGTACATATACTTTCAGTGGATGAAAGACAGCAACGGGGATTACAACTAGGAGCGATTACCTATCTACAAAAACCCGTTTCTCCAGAAGCATTAACTCAGGTATTGACTGAGATTAAAGGCTTTATTGAGCGTCAGGTAAGAAATCTCCTGATCGTAGAAGATGATCGCGTACAAGCCCAAAGTATTATCGAACTGATTGGTAATGGTGATGTCTATAGTACAGCAGTGGGTACGGGAGCAGAAGCGCTCAATATTTTGCGATCGCATCACTTCGATTGTATGGTACTGGATCTCGGTCTACCCGATATGAGTGGATTTGAACTAATTGAGCAAATCAAACAAGAACCCAAACTGTTGAAACTGCCGATCATCGTTTACACCGGCAAAGAACTCAGCCGACAAGAAGAAACCCAACTGCGGGGATTGGCAGAGACAATTATCATTAAAAATGTGCGATCGCCAGAGCGGTTGTTAGACGAAACTGCTCTATTTTTGCATCGGGTACAAGCAAATTTGCCCCCACCAAAGCGGCAAATGCTAGAGCAACTACATCAAAACGATCCGGTGTTGGCTAATCGAAAAATTTTGATTGTAGATGATGACCTACGAAATATTTTTGCTCTTACCAGCTTCTTAGAAAGCTATCAAATGCAAGTGCTGTTTGCCGAAAATGGCAGAGATGGCATAGAGAGACTGCAAACTAATCCTGAAATTAATCTAGTTTTGATGGATATTATGATGCCGGAAATGGATGGTTACGAAACCACCCGCGCCATCCGCCAGCAACAACAGTTTCGCTCACTACCAATAATTGCTTTAACTGCTAAAGCCATGCCAGGCGATCGCGAAAAGTGCATCGCAGCTGGAGCATCTGATTACATTACCAAACCTGTAGATACTGAGCAACTGCTTTCACTACTCCGAGTTTGGCTGTATCGGTAAGGAGTCATCTTTTTTATTAGCCTTTTCCAAGAGGGATTTTCCATACTCATCAGATTCTAAAGAATCCTCAAAAACAGGAACTCCCATTTTTTCAAGATACCTTATGTATATAGGACTCCTATTTGATTTTAAAAAAAACTCAGTACATATCTATTCCCTATTTCCCATATTCTCATTCAACTTTTGCATAAATTCTTGATGTTCAGTGGCAGCTAAACCTGCTTTTAACACAGATAACACCGTTGCCATTTCTCCTGACAGTAAGGCAGGTACCGGCAACCACAATCCCGGAAATATCTGACTGCGAATAATTCCCTGCTCATCGGTTGGTAGCGAAACATACTCGTCCGCTTGCAGCCTAAACCAATCCAACTGATTATCTAATGTTCGCCAGACAATATACTCCTGTACTCCATTCCGTCGATACGTGCGTTTTTTATCATGTAAATCGATGGCTGCACTGCTTGCTGCCACTTCTATCACCAGTTCGGGTGCGCCTTGGATATAATCATCCTTACTAATCAACGCCTGTCTGCCCGGAATGAATAGTACCGCGTCAGGCTGTGGTTCATTATCGGGATCTAAACGCACTGTGGGTTCAATTCCCAGAACAACGCCAGGTGTTGCCGTTTTATAGTTCCACAACCACCCGATCAAATCTCCATGTGGTTCCCCATGACTTTTAATTCTCAGTGGGGATGCCATGATATACACAACTCCTTCAACCAGTTCAGCTTTTCTTAAATGCGGCATTGCCTGATAGCGACGCTCAAATTCGCAGCGAGATAAGCGATCGCCATTTTCCAGAGGTAAAACTGAAATCACTTTTTTAGGAGTTGTAACCATCCCTTTGTCCTCTTGACGCAAATTGTCCAAACTGAATCAAAGTATTCTAATTTGGCAGTGCTGCATCCATTTTACTTCTTAATAATCCAATACAGTTCAGTTAAGCATTTCTTTCTTCTCTTTGCGTCCTTGGCGTTCTTGGCGGTACCCTGCGGGAAGCCGCTTTGCGTCTACGTTAAAAAAAATGAGAGTTTTAGCCTTAACTGAACCGTATTGAGTTATATAACTAAAAACCCACACTGTACCGGATTAAAAGGGACAGTGTGGGTAATTTATGCCTGTAACGCGAATGAGAGTTTAGCGGAACATACTACTAACTGAAGTATCTTCATGAATCCGCCAAATAGTTTCTCCTAAAAGATTAGCTACTGACAGTACCACTAATTGAGGAAAACGATTGCTTTCTGGTATGGGGATCGTATTGGTGACAATGACTTCCTCAAACAAACCACTGGACAACCGCTCCATCGCTGGTGGAGAGAATACCGCATGAGTTGCACAGGCGTATACCTGACGCGCTCCTTCTTCACGCAGTAATCGCGCCCCTTCTGCGATCGTGCCTCCAGTGTCAATCATGTCATCCACCAACACTGCCGTTTTGCCTTTAACATCGCCGATGACATTTAACACTTCTGCAACATTATGTGCCTGACGACGTTTGTCAATAATTGCTAGTGGAGCATCATTCAGTTTTTTTGCAAATGCTCTGGCTCGGGCTACACCACCAACATCGGGGGAAACAACCACAAGGTCGGGCAATTGTTTGCTTGCTAGATAATCTAGTAACACTGGCGAACCATAAACATGATCAAAGGGGATATCGAAATAACCTTGAATTTGAGCCGAGTGCAAATCCATTGCCAAAACGCGGTTAGCACCTGCTTCAGTAATCAAGTTAGCAATCAGCTTGGCGGTGATGGACTCTCGTCCTGCCGTTTTGCGATCGGCGCGGGCGTAACCGTAGTAGGGAATTACTGCCGTTACCTGTCGCGCAGAAGCTCGACGACAAGCGTCAACCATGATCATTAATTCCATCAAATGATCGTTTACTGGTTGACAACATGGCTGAATTAAATAGACATCACAACCCCGAATTGATTCTTGAATTTGAACGTAAAGTTCTCCATCTGCAAATCTTTTACGAATCATTGGCCCCAAGTCCATGCCCACATAACGAGCGACTTCTTGAGAAAGTTGTAAATTTGCAGAACCAGAAAACAGCCGCAGGCGATGATTATCACTCAGTCCTGTTGCAGATGGTTGCACTTTGAAAGTTGCAGAACTGAGAACAGCAGATCCTCTATTTAAATTCATAGCAATATTATCATTAGAGATTTAATACATTTAACTGAAAAATAGCCTCAAAAAACATCTGGGAGTTTTGTTGAAGCTTCCATACAAAACTTAAACATTTCCCCATAAAACTATCATTTGCTAACTGCCTAACTTTTTTTGCAAGCAGACCATTGATAGCTTAACTGAATATCAAGTCCGTCCACTCAGTCTATAGTTCAAAAGTTCAAATTTTTTGAGTTGAGATAAATAACCCCAACCTATCAAAGATTGGTATACTCGATTGCTTCTTCTAAATACCTCATTTATTCCTGACAGTAAAGCATTTATAACTTAAGTGATATTGAAGTTTGTTCTGAGACAAGTGAGCATTGATGACTAAGTGTTTGGGCTGTATCCTATTATATTCTACGATACTAGCAATAAATAAGTAAACTGGCAGATTTAATTTTAAGTTTTAACTCACACAATAAAATTCCAGAATAGAGGCATTAAAAAAACTCTCACGTGCATGGGTTTTGTGCAGGGCTGACAGCAAGACATGAGGAAGCAAAGCTTATACCGTAAGCTTTTTCACCTTTCTAAACTCTGATTTTTCCCCGTATCTGGAAAACCTCTCTGTAAATCTCTCTTCCTTTAAGGAAGAGAGACTTTGAATTTACCCCTTTTTGCGTCGGGAAAGGGGTTAGGTTTTTCGTGGGCTTTGCCACATAACCTGAATTGTCAGTTCTCAACTAGGAGTCTGTCAAGAAATAATTGACGGGTAAGCAGGTTTGTAGTAAGGACTTAAGTCCCAGGGCTATTTCATTCTCATTTAGCGCGCCTCAGAATAAATTCTGAGTCTAATAGCGAAAGTCGTCTAAAGACGACTGAGA
>CAZZZY010000060.1:0-14877 GCA_964658545.1 uncultured Acetobacteraceae bacterium
CGATCGCTTCTGACATTCCAGTAATTGGGCCTAGTTCCACTGAACCATACAACGGTACTATTTCTACAGGTAAATCTAGACTGTGGAAATATTCACGAGCGCAATTCACATATTTTGAAGCAACTCTACCATGCGGTGGTAAATCTAAAGGCGATCGATACGAACTCGATGCTTTTATCGCCACCGACATCCGACAATGCCCAAACTGCAAATCCACCAAGTGGGCAACTTGCGGCTGCTTCTCCCGCAGCACATCGTAACCAACAACACCCAGTTGTGCCTGACCATATTCTACATAAACAGGCACATCCTGCGCCCGTACCAACAAAGCTTTTGCAAGTCCTTTAGTATCAGGAATTTGAAGTTGGCGATTTCCTGAATCTAAAAAAGCACTAAAATCTAATCCCACAGATTGTAGCAGGCAGATGCTATTTTTAAGGAGTTCCCCTTTTGGCAATGCAACAGTCAGCATTCTTTTTCTTAATATCCTTGGCGTTCTGGCAGTTGAATAATATCTCTATATGCTTACCACAAGCAGCATGAGAATTTTATTGGTTGATGATGAAGTTGAACTAACTGAACCCTTGAGTCGCTTATTAACTCGCGAGGGTTATATTGTAGATGCCGCTTCCGATGGCATCAGTGGTAGTGAATATGCACAAGCAGGCAGTTATGACCTACTAATTTTAGATTGGATGCTGCCAGGAAAAACGGGGTTAGAGATTTGCCAGCAATTGCGACGACAAGGCAAAACTACTCCCGTGCTATTTCTCACAGCTAAGGATACTCTAGATGATCGAGTAGAAGGTTTAGATGCTGGTGCTGACGACTATTTGGTTAAACCTTTTGAACTGCGGGAGTTATTGGCCAGAGTCCGTGCTTTATTGCGTCGTTCCGGTTCCCAAGCCTATGAAACCACCACCGGACGTTTAACCGTTGCTGATTTAGAACTTGATTGTGAAAATCAAGTAGCTTATCGCCAAGGACGAATAATTGAGCTATCGCAAAAAGAAAGTCAGCTGCTGCAATATTTTATGGAACACACTGGACAACTAATGACTCATGCCCAGATTATGCAAAATTTGTGGCAAGAGGAAGAACAACCCAGTAGTAATGTGATTGCCGCATTAATTCGCCTATTGCGCCGTAAGATTGAGGTAGGTAGAGGAACTGCGCTAATTCACACAGTCTACGGCAAAGGCTATCGTTTCGGTGCTTCCTCAGTAGATTGAACCGCCTGTTTCCAACTCATAATGATTCGGTTCATGTTTACCTTCAATCAAGAATTTGCTTTGACATAACCGACTCAATAATCACTGTGGTAACAGGCTCTACCGCAACTTGGTACGCACCCTCGAAAGCGGCCCTTTCTTTTTAGCGAAGGTATTGTTTTTGACTCTAGACAAGTTTTTTAATATACTCAATGACTCACCTATGGTTACACTACCGACACAGTAATCACTGTGGAATACCAAGCGATGTATAAAAATGCTAAAAGATTTACTGCTATTTTTCTGTTGGTTTTTCTGTTGATTGTTTCTATCAACTTTGCAGTAATTGCTCAAGATAGTTCAGATGTCCCTTCTCTAAATTTTCAATCACCTCAGCTATGTTCAGTGCCTCCTGGCCTCAAAACTCAACAAGTCATTGCTGACAATGATCGTAGCCAAGTTACAATGGGCGATCGCATCAGGGTCAGAGTTGAAGGACTATCAGCAGTGACCAGAAATGCTACGTCTAAAGGCAATTCATTTGATCCTCGCCAATTAGTGTTGTACCTGGATGGCTATGAACTAGAGAATGTCCACGGAGAACCAGTCATCGTTATGGTTCCGGGTGAGGATCAAAAGAAAGTTGTTGATGATAATTGGTTAGCCTTTCGACTTGAACGTACCCACTCGTCTCAAGCTGCATGGAATACTCTTCTTAGTCAAGGAAGCAGATATAGTATTAACGTGATAGTGGGAGTAGGGTGTCCTAGGAAACTAGCGATTCCGGTGAGCAATCTTTTATCACCTCCTAAATTAACAATAGTTCTGTTATCATGGCGATTTTGGCTGTGTCTACTTCTAATTATAGCTATTGCATTAATATTTATTAGGTATTGCCGAAACACCCTTCGTAGCCCTGGAATAGAAGGGGTTTACTCTAAAAGAGAAGTCATCAATGGCGAAGAATTGTTGATCACACAAAAGGTTGAACTTCAAAAAAGAGTTCGGAAAAACAGAATTTCTCAATTCTTTCTTGGTAGAAAAAAACTGAACAAAAACCCGTTCAGCCTATCGATATCTCAACTTGCTTTTTGGACATTTATAATTTTTGGTTCTTACCTGATTATCTACGGCATAACAGGAGATTATGCCAACATTTTGACTAGACAATCACTAATCTTATTAGGAATTAACTCTATAACTGCATTTGGTACTTCATTGATTGATGGGCAGGGTAATGAGGAAAATAAAAAAGGTAGTCAAGGCATTTCTGAAGGTTTTTTCTCCGATATATTATCGGATATTAATGGAGTCAATTTTCATCGGTTCCAAACATTTATTTGGACAGTTGCGATCGGACTATTCTTTGTTTTGGAGGTGACTAAAAATCTGGCAATGCCAGAATTTGATGATACACTGCTAACACTACAAGGAATCAGTTCCGCAACATATCTTGGACTCAGAGGACAAGAGCAGCATGGCATGACAACAGATCGGGAACCTACATTCAAAGAACATAACTTATCTGAGCAGCCCTCTCCACGAAGACAAGACAATCCACCAGAGAGCGATAACTTATCTAAACAGCCCTCACCACCAAAACAAGACAATCCACCAGAGAGCGATAACTCATCTGACCAGCCCTCTTTGCCAAAACAAGACAATCCACCAGAGAGCGATTCATCAACTTCTGCTAGCTAAATTCGAGAGAGTCAAAATAACTCATAGTTTTTAACTTTTGCCTTGTTTGGTAATCACTGAGCAAGGCAAAAATGTGGTATTTAATTAGCGACATATATGAATCCTCCACTTTCTTATTCTGACTACTGAATTATTCTTCAATTATTGATTTCACGTTGTTTGTTGCGATCAAATAATCCAGTCATACTCATTCCTGTCACCAGTAAACCAATCAGTCCCAATCCATTCAAAATTGGGTAAATTGCTTCTAAATGCAATATTTCCCCTGTATGTATTTTCAATAGTAGTCTAGAAGAAAGTCCAGTATTAATCGACCATTCCTTGACAATAGTCGTCAACATACCAGTCAATACAGTTAATATTAGTGGTATACAAATAATGATAGCAAGGATGCGATGATACTTCCGAAATAACCGTTTCATAGTAGTCTCCTATAAAAATCCTGTTTTTATCCTAGTACGTCACGGCGGAAATAAGCCACCCATTTAAAATCGCTAGACATCCTACAAAATCAGCGTTCTTTCTTTTTACTTTTGCCTTGTTGTACTAGTAGTTCTTCAAATTGCTTCATTTGCCATTACAAATTATATCGAAATGTGCGCCTAACACACCCTACAATAATTTTCTTTCTACTTACTTTAGAAGTAGCCTCTTATTTTAATAGTTGTAAATTCTCAAACAGGTAATTTAATCAATCTAATTCACTAAATACTTGTGATTATTTTTTTCACTTTTATCCTATAAAACTATATGCCAGTCCGCCCAGTACAATCAGAGTCACAATTACATATATAAAATCTCCTAATCGAAGAAAAGCTAACAGAGAAAAAGCGACTCGTATAACTGGAGTAGCAATTAGTAACAGTAGCCCTAGTTGAATAATACCTTGGTTACGACCTGATAATATTGATGTTTTTACTCCATCAAGAGTGCGAAACTCTGCCGGTTCCCCCCGAAAAAACTGGTAATTGGGAACTTCCCTACCGTGGCGAATTAAGTACAAAATTCCACCTAGTAGTACTAATCCAGTGGCAAGTATAACCCCAATTCTTAACAGGTTGCCGATAAACTGTTCAAAGCGATACTCGGATTTTTTATGCCTCTTAAAAGCCATTTTAAAGCCTCCCAGTTAGTCCTTTATAAATCATTTCTAGGGCTAGCACCAAAATGACACCACTAAAAATATTTCGTAAAAGCGTTACTTTCGCCCTGATCAATAGCCGCGCCCCTACTACAGCACCAAACAGTACTCCCAACATTACTGGCATTGTTAATCCGGGATCGATGTAACCTCGACTAAGGTAAATTCCAGCACTAGCCGCAGCCGTCACTCCAATCATAAAATTGCTGGTAGTTGTGGAAACTTTGAACGGGATACCCATAAGTTGATCCATTGCCAGCACTTTGAGCGCTCCAGAACCAATGCCCAGCAAGCCAGAAAGTATACCAGCTGCAAACATTAATCCAAACCCCAAAGGGACACCACGCACGTTGTAAGACTCTTCCCCCGTTTTAGTTGGATATGTACTATTGAGATTCAAGCGCGTTGCTAGGGGATCTGGCGGTAAAATATCGATGTTTTCGGAATGGGGTTGATGAGACAAGTACGCACTATAAAGTAAAATAATCCCAAACACAACAGCGATCGTTCCTGTAGAAATCTTCGCTGCCACAATTGCTCCAGCTATTGCACCAAATGTTGTTGCCACTTCTAAGAACATCCCTAGCCGCAGATTGGTGTATCCTTCCTTGACGTAAGCGGATGCTGCCCCACTAGATGTAGCAATTACAGATACTAAAGAAGCACCAATGGCATAATGAATATCCACTCCACAAACTATAGCTAGGAAGGGAACAATTACTACCCCACCGCCTAAACCTGTTAAAGCTCCCAAAAACCCAGCACATAAAGAGCCAAACCATACTAATAGTGAAAAATCCAGAGTATTCAAGGTTAATTCTCCATTATTTGGCTTGATACTTGCAAAAACCGATTATCTTTATACTTGTTAGTTGAGTTTACTTTAGGATTTTTCATTCATCAAAGCAAACATTTTCTCTTATCAATCTCATAAAAATATTTAATAATACTGCATATTTAACCTCTCTAAAAGCCTAAAAGCCGCTAGAAAAACATATCAATTTGCACTATATTTCGTTAGAAAGTTCTCAGATTTATCAAGATATTTATTAAGCTCGTTTAAATACTGTAAAAGCGTCAAGTTGTAGTAGTTAAATCTACGTCACATTCATGCCATAAGTGGGTCATAACTATGTCATATATACCTACTATCCTGTGGATGTTTTGTTAACAGATAATTCTCTATATTTGAAAAATATGCTCTTTTTTATAGTTTTAATTACTCCTTGTTTTTGCTGCCCTATTGGGGAATTCTTACTGTAAAAGTTGTTCCAATACCTAACTCACTTTCTACATAAATTTCTCCACGATGTACTTCTAAACACTTTTTAACGACAGCTAGACCCAATCCAGTACCAACAATTTTGCCTACATTATTAGCCCGGTGAAAAGGCTCAAATAAATGCTGTTGGAACTCGGAAGGAAGACCGATTCCGAAATCTTTAACTTGGAAAATTATTGCGTCTACTTCCGAAGTGATAATCAACAAAATATCTTCCTGTTGAGGTGAATATTTAATCGCATTTGAAAGCAAATTTGTCAGAATTGAGTACAGCAAGTGTTCATCTAATTTGGCATGAGTAAAATTACTTTGACTAACAAATTTAATAATATGATGTTGTTGACTAAAAGACTTGATGTCTTCCAGAAGATTAATACAAAATGCTTCCAAATCTATGAGTTCTGGATGGAATTCTATTTTTCCGGCTTCTGCCCTAGTCAGAGTGAGAATATCAGATAGTAATTGGTTCATTAATCTAGCTGAAGATTGAATTCGATGTAGATTTTTGAGTTTCTTTTCTTCTGCCCAATGCTGATTACTTTGAGCCAATAATTGAGCAGATCCTAAGATAATGCTTAAAGGTGTCCGAAACTCATGTGAAACCATTGAAAAAAAGCGCAGTTTTAATTCACCTAATTCTTTTTCTTGAGCTAATGTTCTTTGGATAGCTTCTGCTTGTTGACGCTTAACCAGTTGTTGATAGAGTAAAATATAAATGCCTAACAAAATTGCAAAATTCAGCAAAGTGCCGATCAATTCAATCAACATCCGATTATGAATATTATTTTGGGAATATCTCACTAAAATTTCCAGTAACTGTTCTTCCCTAATTTGCATTTGGGTAATGTAATCACGAATTTGACTACGGTTTTGATTGCTAAGATTAACTAGATTTTCTTGCATAGCAAAGCTTGACTTACCTGCATTTTTGAGGTCAATCGACTGTTTAGAGAGTTTATATCTTTGAGTTATAAGAAGTTTTAGTTTCGTCATCTGCTGTTGTTGCAAAGAGTCATCAGCTAGTTGTTGTTGCAACTTTTTGATTTTGGCATTTAGACCTTGCATTGCCTGATTATAACGATTGAGTTCTGAGCGTTCACCATACAAGATATAACCCCTACGCCCAGATTCTGCATCAGTTAGTGTTGCAAAGATATCAATCAGGCTTTTCATAACCTCATGAGTATGCTTAACTTTGTTACCACTTTCAATTAGTTGAGTCGCGTTTCGGTAAGAAATAAAGCTGATAATACCCATTAATAATAAGGATAATCCCAAGCCAGATACAATCCATTTTCCTTCCACCGACCATTTCATATAAAATAATTTAGTTAATAATTTGGATTTGCCTGTGTAGCCGCGACCTTCGCCGAGGCAAAAGTAGACACCAATGAGCACTGCTGTGCCCTTAAAATCATCTGTACCTCACGCCTGTTGCAATCTGCTGTAAATATTCTCACAATGTGTATTTTAGTCCCTTAACAAAACTCAACAGCCTAACTAACAAAGTTCCTGGCTTGGATGCTGGCGCAGATGACTATATAGTAAAACCTAAAACCTTTTGAAATCACAGAGCTAATGGCTCATGGAGAGCCACTGTGGTGGACGGGTTATGAGCAACTGGCGTGGAAACTCCCTTAGCGTTAGCCTCTCCCTTCGGGAGAAGACCGCACTGGCTTGGCTATACAGACAAAACCTACCTCCGTGAGTTTCAAATTTTTTGAGTCCGTACCTCAAGCTGTTTTAGAAAACTACCCGATTTCTACCCGATATTTACCTTTTATCTCCACAACTAGTTGTTAAACTCTTACTTAAGATCAACTCCCTTGCACTATCAGCTATCCAAATAAATTTAATTGTTTATTTGGATAATTCTCATAAGATGGAATTCAGTAATCAATAGCAAATCTCGATTTTTTATACTTAATTTCTCAGGGAACATACCAATAGATATCGTTCATAATTAATGAGCAGTTAGAGTGAAATTCAAAGGTTCACGAAATCCTGTATTTACACAACAAGAGAATACTCTAGACAAGTTTCAAAAACAAAAGTTAGCACCCATAACCCAAACCAATAACTAAGCACTAGATATAGATTTTTCTTAGTATGGTGTATCTTAATAGCAGCAGTATTAGGACTGGTTATTAACTTGTATAAATTGCAAATTGTACAGGGAGAAAAGCTAACGGAGAAAGCACGAAATCAGCAAATGGTAACTTTACAGCTTTTTATACCTCGCCAAATTGGGGTGGTTCGTAATAATAAAATTTTGGCTTTTGACCGTCTTGTATATACTCTGTACGCCCATCCGAAACTGGTTGAAAAATCTGATGAACAAGTAGCACAAAAGCTAGCTCCAATACTTAACACAAATGCTAATGAATTAGTGAAAAATTTTCAAAATAAAATAAGTGTTATTCTGCTTAAGTCTGCGCTTCCAGAATTAGCTGGTAATCATGTAAATTTATGGTGGTACTGTCGCTGCACAAATTGTTAAATCTGTAATAGAAGCCCTTATTTGTCTTGAGCAGATTCCACACAGTCAGGTAGTTAATTAATTAGGTGTTGAGTTTCCAGATGTCAAAAGATTACTAAAACTAAATAAATTGTAGTTAATTTTATAATCTAGGAAGTAGAATTGCCGTGTCTTCGACTAAAAATTTTGCCAATAAATACTCAGATATTCAGACTTCATCTAGTTTTGAATTTTTCAAAGGAGTCGGTCAAGTAACTGGTGGTACGCTCCTATCCATAACTATGCTAGGTACTTCTGTTTTAGCAGGAGGACTAGTTGGTTTAGCGATTAGTTTTCGCGATTTGCCAGATGTTAGACAACTACGAACCTTTTTACCTTCAGAAACAAGTTATATCTATGACATGAAAGGCAAGCTTTTATCGAGTATACACGGGGAAGCTAATCGAGAAGTAGTGACTCTAGATCAGATTTCACCCAATCTCAAACGAGCAGTATTAGCCAGCGAAGACAGTCATTTCTACGAGCATCACGGTATTAATCCTGTTGGTATTGGACGTGCGGCTTTAGTCAACTGGGTGGCTGGAGGTGTGCGAGAGGGTGGTTCTACAATCACCATGCAATTAGTGAAAAATATATTTTTATCTCAGAAACGTACTTTTACCCGAAAAATCGCAGAAGCGGTATTGGCAATTCGGTTAGAGCAAGTTATGAGTAAAGACCATATCTTAGAAATGTACCTCAATCAAGTTTACTGGGGTCACAATAATTATGGTGTTCAAACAGCAGCACGCACTTACTTTAACAAATCAGCAGAAAAATTGACTCTGGGTGAATCAGCAATGATGGCAGGATTAATTCAAGCTCCAGAAGAATTTAGCCCATTTGTCAGTATGAAGCTGGCAAAACAAAAACAAAAAGAAGTACTGGGGCGAATGTTGGAATTAAATTGGATTACCGAGCCAGAGTATAATGATGCCCTCAATGAAGAAATTAAACTTGGTAAAATCAAGTCTTTTCAAGGTAGTGCTTTGCCTTATATTACTAATACCGTGGCACAGGAATTGATTCAAAAATTTGGACGGCAAGCACTGCTTACAGACGGAATGCGCGTACAAACCACAGTAGATGCCAAGTTCCAAATAATGGCAGAAGAAACTATCAAGAAGTGGCATAAAACCCTTGAAGCTGAAGGGTTAAAAAATAATCAAATGGCTTTAGTGGCAATTGATCCCCGCACGCATTTTGTCAAAGCATTAGTTGGTGGTGTCAACTCAAAAACTAGCGAATTTAACCGCGCAACTCAAGCGCAACGGCAGCCAGGATCTTCTTTTAAGCCGTTTGTTTACTACACTGCCTTTGCTAGTGGTAAATTTACGCCAGATACAACAGTGCTAGATAGCCCAGTTAGTTACCGTGATGGTAACGGTTGGTACTATCCCCACAACTACGATAATACATTTATGGGAGCAATACCGATTCGTACTGCCCTAGCCCTGTCCCGTAATGTCCCCGCAGTCAAGATTGGCAAAGCTGTAGGCATGAATAAGGTAATTGAAACTTGCCGTATCTTGGGAATTAATAGTCCAATGGTTCCTGTGAGTTCTTTACCACTAGGTGCAATTGGTGTCACACCACTAGAAATGGCTAGTGCTTATGCAACTTTTGCCAATTATGGTTGGCAGTCACCTCCTACAGTAATTGCCCGTGTCACCGATAGTAATGGCAATGTGTTACTAGATAATACTCCTAAACCTCAGTTAGTTCTAAATCCTTGGGCATCAGCCACAACTTTAGACGTAATGCAAACAGTAGTTAAAGAAGGAACTGGTAAAGGTGCAGATATAGGCCGTCCAGTTGCAGGAAAAACGGGTACAACCTCCTCAGAAAAAGATATTTGGTTTATTGGGACTGTGCCGCAATTAACAACTGCTGTCTGGGTGGGAAGGGACAATAATGGGCAATTAGCTCACGATGCAACGGGTGGAGGGATGGTTACTCCCATCTGGCGCGATTTTATGCAAAAAGCTCTCAAGGATGTACCAGTAGAAAACTTCCAGCCACCTTCTAAATTTTCTCGTCCTAAATCAAATTAGAACTATAGGAATCCGCAATGATATAAGGATAGTATAATCAATCACAAATATTCTGACAATGCGGATTTTGGTAGTTGAAGATGATGTCCAGCTAGCGGAAATGCTGATGGAAGCCCTCACTGACCGTCAATATGTGGTGGATGTGGCTCAAGATGGAGAACAAGCGTGGGATTTCATCAAAGTGTTGGAATATGATCTAGTAGTGCTAGATATTACTTTACCCAAGTTAGATGGTGTAAGTTTTTGTCAACGCTTGCGATCGCCTACGGTAGGGCGTAACTTATCGTACAACAGTACATTGCCTGTTCTCATGTTAACAGCACGCGACACCCTTGCTGACAAAGTAACTGGCTTGGATGCTGGCGCAGATGACTATATGGTAAAACCTTTTGAAATGCCAGAGCTAATGGCTCGTGTTCGCGCACTGTTACGCCGCAATAGTGCTGTAGCAGCTTTTCCAGACCTTGGTTGGGGTAGTCTGCGTTTAAATTCTAGCACTTATGAAGTTACCTATGTTGACCAGCCTTTACACCTAACACCCAAAGAATTTGCTCTTCTAGAACTAATGGTTTCTAGCGGTCGGCGAGTGCTAAGTCGATCTGGAATTATTGAACGTATTTGGTCTCTTGATGACCCACCCAGCGAAGAAACCGTTAAGTCTCACATTAAGAGTTTACGGTATAAACTTAAAGACGCAGGTGCGCCTGATGATTTTATTGAAACGGTTCATGGACTGGGCTATCGCTTAAAGCAGCTTTAGAAAAATAACCGATTTCTACCTGGTATTTCCCCCTTATCTCTACAACTAATCGTTAGATTATATTTACTGAAATTAACCTCTTTTACACTATAAGTTCTCCAAATCAATTTAGTTATTGGTTTGGGGAATTTTAATTTTTATGAGATAGGAGTTTAGCCAGTCAGGTTACGAATTAGAGCGTTAATATTACCAGTTGAAATATCTGCTATGTCATTAGGTTAAAATTAACGCATATAATTTAAGTGTTTTTGCTTAAATTAACAACAACAAACATCGCTTTAAGCACGTTGGCGCAGCCCAGAGTAGGCATCGCGCCAGTTCTTGATAAGTTTTTCTTGGTGATGTTCAAACGAGATTTTTCAGTAGGTAGGCACAGCTACTTTCGCGTACTTGTTAACGTAGTCCACAAATAATTGCTTCAGCCGGGGACTAACGCCAGCGTGTTCAAAGAATCCAAAACCTAAATTTCTAGCTCTTGCTAAGGTTTCCTCTGGTGTTAATCCTTCCTGGATAGCGATACTTAAGAGCGCAATTCCAGTCGATCGCATCCCGGCTGCACAATGCACAACTGCTGGTTTAGGAATTTCTTCTAGTGTCGTGAGGATTTTGGTAATCACTTCTTCGTTCAAATTTTTCAAATCCACCTTCAGGGGAACATTCGTATAATGCAGTCCCAATGCTTCTGCTACTTTTTGCTCATCCTTGGAAAATCCTAGTTCATCAGGCGATCGCAGATTTAGAACGGATTTAAAACCTTCTTGGATAGCTTGCTCAAGCTGTTTTGGTATGACTTGTCCTGTGGTTGTCAAGTTTTCATTAATCTGTATGGCGTTGATCACATTCACTCCTTTTGACTTTCTAATGGCTTACAGCTTGGGTTTTTATTGTGATAAGCAAGCTTTGAGAAGATGTTCAAGTAAACACCCCAAAATTAGCTAAATATCAAACAATATTGCTTGATTACTTCAAAATTTGTCTTTTGAAGTTGGTTATTTTATTGCTTTATCCATAATATACGGTTTATCGATAGACTTACCGGAAATTAAAACTTATTATACATTTTGCCGATAAAATTAACGTAGATTATATTTCAGGAGTTATAGTATTAGGCAAATTGGGGGATTCAGGAGGCAGCTATATTCCCACCCTTACTGATAGTGGGATTGAAGTCAGGACGCTTTATACCTCGCGCCATGCGTTTGCGATAATTATTTCTTGAAACTGGGCAATACTTAGGAATAGAGTTTTAATTGATACTTTTAATATCAGCAATTACTAGCAAGGTTAGTAGATATATTCTTGTCTTATTGTCCTTTGCCATTGTCAACGTGTACGAGCTTTATCAAGCCTGTACTAATTATATCTAATTGCAAACAGTGTAATTACTGATATATTGCTCACAGATGACAGCATTGCCAAAGACTATGCATCTTGCCCTGAGCGTACATCAAGGTTGCGTAGTTTACCGCCGTAGGCATCGCTTGGGCTTTCCTCTAAGAATTAGGAGCGATCGCTTTCTGTTCAATTCCTTACATTTTATTAATCGAGCGAACTGTGACTCAATTGCAAACTGCTAATATCAGTAAAGCAGTTGAGAATTCAGCTAGTTGATGTGTTGTGAGCGCAGCCGAAGTAAGCCGAAAGGTGTCGAAGTGCGGGCCACGCCTACGCAACTAATATTTCAAATACAGGCATATAATCTGAATGCCAGTCCAACTATGAGTGCTAACAAAATATCTCTGAGACCTGCCCAGGAAACAGATGCCTGGGTGCTGAGTGCAATTCATATTGCCGCTATCAAAGCTCTGCCTGCAACTTTATACACCCAGAAAGAACTTTTAGCTTGGCGTAATTACCGAGACAAACCTGATGCTTCAAATATCTTGAAGAGGATGAAAGTGGAAACTTTTTGGGTTGCGGTCAAAGGAGATGTTGTTATGGGTTTTGCTAGTTTTATTGTTGATGAACTCATCACGCTGTATGTTCATCCTAAACATCAAGGTAAAGGGGCTGGACGTGCTTTAGTTCAACATTTTTGTGATGAAGCAACTGAGCAAGGTATAGATAAAGTAATTACAACTGCTAGCCTTTATGCCGAAGGATTTTATTTACGAGTGGGATTTACTGCTATCCAAAAAGCACCTCATTATTTAAGAACTGGGGTAGTTGTTCCAGTGACTAAAATGAGTAAAACATTAGACATCTCCAGAAAAGATTTAGATACCACATAATTATACGCAGACCTAACCCCCCTTCCCCCCTCTTCCCTACTAGCGTTGGGGGGTTTTAAAGCCTCTCGACCCTTGCCTAACGGCAGGCTGACGCCAACGGGGAGAGGAATGGAAGTGGGGTCTTTTTCTTTTTCGGAGATGTCTATGTAGTTACTGCACCGAATTGAAGGAGGTAGGAGGGGGCGAATCTCCTTCTGAATTATAATATCTTCTCCATTGCTTAACACAATAAACTGGTTTTTCAGAGTATGCATCAGGTGGTGCGTTAGCCTATAGCGTAACGCACCCTACGTGTATTTCAAAAATCAAATATGAGTCCTATAGAACCCATTTGATATCTTTTAGGGGATCAAGTAGAATCAACGGAAATTAGGTGCATTTAAGCAGGTCAGGGTGGAAAATGGCATATTCAAGCGATTTGACTGACGCATAGTGGGAAATAAAAGTTTACTCAATTTTAACTTGTTACCAATGGGAAACTCATGCAAATATTTAAAGTAATTGAAGAGACAATCACAAAACCGCCAATTCCACATGAACCATACAAGCAATCATTGAAAGCCTGGGCGATGTATTGTTTGCGAGACAAAGGTTTTATAGTAGTTTATGCTCAAAATGCCGACTTTGCTATTGAAAGAAAAGGCGCAGAAAAGCTGTATTTTAAAGTTTCAAATAGCCCAGATGATTTAGATAATTCTCTTAGCTGGATTGTTTGGGATAGTGTAACCAAAAGCGCCAGTCTCATTCCCAAAAAAACAGACTGATGCCAAAAAATTGCCATAATCGAATAATTCGTAATTAATGGTGCAGGGGAGCAATGCGATTTTGTGGGATGACTCCAAATTGGGTGCAGAGCAGCGTTAATCTTAAATCTATACCTCAT
The DNA here is from genome assembly GCA_964658545.1 of uncultured Acetobacteraceae bacterium. Lineage (GTDB taxonomy): Bacteria > Cyanobacteriota > Cyanobacteriia > Cyanobacteriales > Nostocaceae > Nostoc. The sequence goes on from CAZZZY010000060.1 coordinate 13,782, forward strand.
TTTCCGATCCAATTTAAGATGCCTTTGCCCTGGCGGTTCCCCGGAGTGCAAGAGTCTGATATGACTGTAATTGTCCAAATAGGGGAGTACGGATAAATCCTGATGTTCTTTGAGTAGTTAAAATGGCTTCGGTTTGGACAGGACTTTCTCCATTGCCGATAGCTAGGTTGATAATTGGTAAGAGGAAGCTCAATTTGACTATATTTCCTCCTAGATCAGGGTTTGCTGGCTTGCTAATCATAACCGTCACTAGTGTACCGATATCGGTGGTTAATGTCTGAATTTCATCGCCACTTAAATGAAGGGAAATCTTTTGAGTCTTGTAATCAAGCTGCGGAACTTCATTAAGGATTAAATACTTGATGTGAATACCAAGTCCCTTAAGTTCAAATTCATTTGGTTTTTGTACAACAATTGCTTGTGCTGGCTTTGTGGATTTGGGCATCAAAAAAGAGACCAGTGATGTGGCGGTTAAACCAGTCACAAAGGTGAAGGCAGTTCTGAGAATTTGACGACGGGGAGAACTACCAGAGATATCTTTTAAGTTAGGCTTCATAATTGGAAAATTCTGAAGTTAATAAATCTCATCTTTCCAATCATCTCAAAAAACTACCTGTTTGTAGTCAGAAAAAGGGAGGACGGCAGGGATATCTCAATTTTGTCAAGCAGTACATTCCTGAAGAACCGACCTCGGTGAAAAAAGAAAAAAGAATCCGTTTGCCGTCCTGTTGGGCTTATTCAGAAGATAGCTATCAGGCTATAGCTGTGACGGGAGGTTTGCTATAGTGCGCCCGCAGTTGGTCAATGTAATCACTGTATTGCTCTGCCAAACTCTCATCATGTAACACAACGATATTTTCAGCATTTTGTGTAGCACTGCGAGAAAAGTTAAAACTGCCACTCACCACAATGTTGTCACATACTACAACCTTGTTGTGCATGAAGTTGTGCTTGCCACCTGGTTTATAAGGCTCAGAATGCTTACCAACTAGATGGGATGACACCTCTTTAAAAGTTTCAGCAACACCGACACTTGCTTCTGTTTTCTGCCAAAGTTTCACCACATGAGACATTTGTGTAGCATCGTACACTCCAC